>JAHCBA010000088.1 GCA_019634625.1 Verrucomicrobiia bacterium | reverse complement strand
CTCGAACGACGTATCCGCGGAATGGACAAGGCGGAAGACCTGGGCGGCGAGGCGATGATGATCCTTGCTGAAGCTCTCGATCTGGCGGGCGAGGTCCACCGGGTGGGGGATGTCGAGGGCATCGCGGGATCGAGCGCGGGTGAGGAAGCGCTGGCTGGCCTGGTGCCACGTCTCCCAGGCCGGCACGAAGCGGCGCCAGAGAGCGGCCACCTCCGGGGTTTGGGGGAGGGCTTCGTAGGCGTTCCAGGCATCGACGGCGGCGGCATTGGCAGCGGCGATGTTGCTGTACTGGAGCTGGCGCTGGGTGGCGGGGAGGCCGGGAATGAGGAGGGTGCGGGAGGCGGTTTGGATGGCTTGTGCCTGCTCGCCGAGGATGAGGAGGCTCTCGACGCTGGGGAGGCGGACCTCGCCGATCTCGTGGACCTGGCGGCGGCTGGAGGAGGCGCCGCGGTAGCTCAGGAGGCCGAGGAACAGGGTGACTGTGGCGACGGCGAGGAAGGCAAGGAGGAGGCGGGTGGCGAGTTGGAGACGCGGGCCGGTCGAGGGAGCGTTCACGGGGGTGGGGGGGGTGGAAGTACAGTCGACAGCGGTCGGCCTTTCCGGGTCGGATGGGGACTGGACCTTGGCCCCGGCAGCGGGGTAAGCGTCCGTTTCCGCCGTTTGCGGGTCACGCCGCTGGCGAGGATATCGGGCGGGAGTGTGGAGGGATTAAGGCCCGCCTGGCGGTGGGCGGCGGATAGAAGCGGAAGGGATGGGAAGGATCAGGGGGTGGGGCTGGGCGGGGCCGAGGCGTGGGGCTGTGGGGCGGCGTTGGAGGGATAGAAGCGGGTGAGACGCTGGCGAAAGGCCTCATTGGTCTTGGCGAACTCGACGAGTTGCCGTTCGAAGACCATGGCCTGGGTGGCGACGTTCAGATTGAAGTGGGTAGCCATCTGGTGGGCGACCCGAGCATTGGTTTCGACCTGACGGCGGAGGAGGGAGACCTGGCGGAAGAGGTAGATGCCGAGGGCGCCGGAGAGGATGACGAGGGAGACGAGAGTGACTTGGAGGGTGAGGCGGAGGGCGTGGACTTGGTGTTCGAGGGAGCGGGGATCCGGGGGGGATGTACCGAGGGAGGCGGAGGAAGGAGAGGGATCCATGGTTACGGTTTGGCGTTTGGCTAGTGGCCCTGGGGGGGGGCGGCGACGGCGGGATTGACGCCGATGGACTGGAGGAGGGGCGTGATGGAGGGGTCGCGTTGGGAGAACTCGACCGCCTCGGCGACGATGGCCTTCAGGCGATTCTGGCGCAGTTCGACCTGGGCCATGGTGTGCTGGGTGGCGTTGAGGGCGCGGGTGAGTTGGACGTACTGGTAGGCGAGGAGGGTGATCCCGGCCGAGAACGCCGCGAGGAGGGAGGCCATCCCGATCAGCAACGAGTTTCCCTTCACGGGGTGGGAATCTATCGGGGGAGGCATTGAAGCCAAGGGGTTTCTCCCCGGGAAAAAGGTTGGACCGGCAGCGGCCGACGTGGGGGGGAATCCGTGGCTCGGCGATCGCGGGATCGCGGCCTGGGTTGTCGGCGGCCAGCCGGTCCTTGGGCGCCTGGCGGATTACCGGTGCTGTTCGGGGACCGGCCCGCAGTGGCATTGCCCTCACTGTAGGTATCGGTCACTCGGGCAGTTCCTTGAGGAAGATGTTGCGAAACTGCATGAGGCTGGGCGAGCTGGTCCATTCGCCGTTGCGCTTGCTGCCGTGGTGCTGGAGTCCGATGCGTCCGGTGGGGGGGAGGTCGGGAATGGTGGCGCCAGGGAGGACGAGGCGGTCATTGAGGACCACGATGACGGTGTTGCCACGGACGGTGATTTCGAAGGTGTTCCACTCGCCCACGGGGCGGTCGGCCTGTGTGCGGGGGGTGACGGCAGCGCGGAGTTCGGGGGCGATGTTGGAGCGGGTGCGGATGCCATACATCTCGCCGGAGCCGATGGGCCAGCACCAGATGTTGACCTGGTAGGTGATGTCGCCGCGCAGACCAATGCCGGAGTCGGAATCTGGGAGGGCCATGCGAAGCGGGCGCCCGTGGACGTCGCGGGCGTGGGTTCCGTCGGGGAGAATGTAGGGGACGTTGGGGTTGATGAACGGGGTGTCCTTGATCCGCCAATCAATGCGGAGAACGAAGTTGCGGAACTCGCGTTCAGTCCAGAGGTCTTTGCTCCCCGGGGCCTGGCTTTCGGCGTCGTAGTCGATCACGCCGTCGATGACTTTCCAGTGGCCGCCATCGCCTTCGGGGATGTGCCAGCCGGAGAGGTCGCGTCCGTTGAAAAGGCTGATGAAGCCAGCGGGCGGAGCGGGTTCGGCGGCGAGAGCAAGAGCACTGGCGGCGAGTAGGGTGAGGACCGTCGAAAGCGGACGGCTGAGGGGATGGGATAGGTGTGTTTGCATGGGACGGGGGGAGGGTGAGCCGTTTTGGGGCGTGGCGGCAAAGCGGAAGTGATGGGATGAACGGCATCGATCTACACCACCGCATCCACCCGGAGATCGCGCAATACTGTGAGGCCCGGGATGGGAGCGCCTCGAATGGTCCGGGCACCGCTCTTGCGGCGCTTGCCGAACTTATCCCGGTGCTGCTCCCACATCCGGTCCACAAACTCCTTCGATCCCAGGAACACCCCGTCGGTCATGTGCCGGATTCGCAGG
>JAHCBA010000087.1 GCA_019634625.1 Verrucomicrobiia bacterium | reverse complement strand
TTCGAGGAAGTGGACGTCACCACGGATGCGGCGCTGGTCCACGACGGGTACTTCTCCGTGGACAGGAAGAAGGTCGGCAGCAAGACCGTGGAAGTCGCCAGGGACACCCGGGGCGACACGAAGGCCGACGACGACACGTACAGCCTGATCATGCGGGACAAGGAGAAGCTGCTGAGCTTCGACACCAAGCTGAAGTTCATCTTCTCCCACTCGGCGTTGCGTGAGGGCTGGGACAATCCGAACGTGTTCCAGATTTGTGCGCTCCGGGAAATGGGCACCGAACGTGAGCGCCGTCAGACGATCGGCCGCGGGCTGCGGCTGTGCGTGAACCAGGCCGGCGAGCGAATGCGCGGCTTCGAGGTCAACACCCTCACCGTGGTGGCCACCGAGAGCTACGAACAGTTCGCCGAGAATTTGCAGAAGGAGATCGAAGACGATACGGGCATCCGCTTTGGCATTGTGGCGGAGCACCAGTTTGCCGGCATCGCGGTGCCCGGTCCCGACGGCAAGTCCACCCCGCTGGGTTTCGACCAGTCCAAGGAGCTGTGGACCCATCTTCGTGCCGGGGGCTACCTCGACGCCAAGGGCAAGGTGCAGGAGGCGCTCAAGAAGGCGCTGAAGGATGGCACCCTGGCGGTTCCCACCCAGTTCACCGAGCAACTGCCCCAGATCCGGGAAATCCTTCGCAAGCTGGCCGGGCGGCTGGAGATCAAGAACGCCGACGAACGGAAGCAGGTGATGACCCGGCGAGCGGTGCTCCAGAGCGAGGAGTTCAAGGCGCTTTGGGACCGGATCAAGCACCAGACCACCTACCGGGTGCGCTTCGATAACGCGGCCCTGCTGAGCAGCTGCACCCAGGCCATTCAAGAGGCCCCACCCATCACCCGGACACGCCTCCACTGGCGCAAGGCGGACGTGGCCATCGGCCGTGCCGGTGTGGAAGCCACCGAAACGACGACCTCGGCTCCTGTGAACATCGAGGAGGGTGACATTGAGCTGCCGGACGTCCTGACGGAGCTGCAAGACCGCACGCAGCTCACGCGTCGCAGCATCGCTCGAATCCTGACCACGAGTGGTCGTTTGGATGATTTCAAGCGCAACCCCCAGCAGTTCGTTGAGTTGGCGAGCGAGGCGATCAACCGTGCCAAGCGCTTGGCATTGGTCGACGGCATCAAGTACCAACGGCTTGGCGGCGAGTTCTACTACGCGCAGGAACTCTTCGAGCAGAAGGAGCTGACCGGCTACCTGAGGTCCATGATCGACGCCTCGAAGGCCGTCCACGAACAGGTCATTTACCAGTCCGACACCGAGCGCACCTTCGCCGAGCAGATGGAGAAGAACGAGGCCATCAAAGTTTACGCCAAGCTCCCTGCATGGTTCAAAGTCCCGACCCCGCTGGGCACCTACAACCCTGACTGGGCTGTCCTGGTCGAGAAGAACGGTTCAGAGCGCCTCTTCTTCGTGGTGGAAACCAAGAGCAGCCTGTTTACCGACGACCTGCGCGACCGTGAAAGCGGCAAGATCAAGTGCGGCGAAGCCCACTTCGCCGCATTGATGCATGATCGCGACAATCCCGCGCGGTTCATTAAGGCAACCCTGCTGAATGACGTGCTTTGAGGCACCTGAAGTGCGGAAGTTGAAGTGGACCCCAATCCTTGGCTACGGCTCAGATGCCGGCGGTGACATCGGCGGGCCGGGGCTGGAGGGTCTTGCCGGCCTGAAGTTCGAATTCGGCGAGGGGCAGGGCCCAGACGGGTCGGACGACTCCCGCCAGCGCCGCGTAGCCGCTGCGGACGTTGTGGCGCTTCAACACCGTCTCGATCTCGACCGGAAGCTTCGCCTGGATCCAGTCCGGGCCCTCGGGCGAGTGCCGGAGCTGCGCCTCGTCGGCCACCGTGGCGGCGACGATGTCGTGGAGGTAGTCCCGGCTGAACGCCACCCATCCGTCGCCCGCTTGATCGAGCAGCTTTCCGACGGGGTAGAGCCAGAGGCGCGGGTTCACGGCGAGCGCGGACTGGACGGCCCGGGCGGTCAGGGCAGCGAGTTTCCCCGGGTCCAGTCGAGCCTCCGTTCGGGCCGGTTCGGGTTCCTGTTCCGGTGCCGTGGGCGCGGTGGTGGACTGACAGATGCTTTCGAAATCGCAGACCCGGGCCGACAGGACGAAGGGCTGGCTGGGGGCGCTCCAGAAGTAGCAGTTGCCGGCGATGGGTTCGGCCCGGATGAACCCGAGTATCTCGTCGGTGAAGTAGGCGTTGTGCTTCTTGAGGGTCTGGAGGTCCCCGTCGTTGAGGAGATGGAAGACGAAGAAGTTGTCGCCCTGGCTGATGATCTGGCTGGATATCGAGCTGGGCTGCTGGGTGATGAGAACGCAGCCCAGGCCGTACTTGCGGCCCTCCTTCACCCACCGGACGAAGACGTCCCGGTCATCGAGTCGGCGGTCGCCGAGCAGGGTCTGGGCTTCCTCAAGGATGGCGACGCATCGGACCGTGCGTTGGGCCACGTCGGTGAGGTGCCGGAGATTGTGCTGGAAGATCCGCCACAGGAGCATGCCGGTGACGGCGAGGCTGTCCTCCCCCGTGAGGAACGACACATCGACGATCACCACGCGGCCCTGGCGCAGCTCCTCCAGGATGTTCTTCCCGAGGGTGCTGCCGGCGCGGTGAAAGCGACGGATGGCAGGCACGAGGTTGTTCTTGATGGCGGCGAGGCTGACGTCGTCCTTGCGGGCCCGGTAACGGAGTAACCGGGCGATTTCGGTGTCCTCGGTGGCGAATCCCTTCTCGGCGAGGAGGTCCACCAGCGCCTTCCACTGTTGCCAGTCCTGGCTGCGAACGAGGTTGGCGAAGACGGCATCCTGTTTCTCCTGCGGAATTACGGCGGCCACGATGTCCTGGGGCGGGAAGTCCCTGAAATCCAGAAAGGTCGTGCCCTTGACCACATTGGCGAACTGCGGATCGACGTGACGCTGGGTGTAGAGGCTGATGCGATGGCGCAGGCCGGGCACATTGACCATGCCTGGGCGCCCGTGGGCGTCGGGCAGCGCATATTCGCCCTCGGGATCGAAGATGAGGAGGCCCACGTCGGGGGGCGCGCTGTAGAGCTGAGCCATCAGGTACTTGATCAGGTTGCTCTTCCCGTACCCGGCGCGCGCGAAGACGAAGCTGCGCCGGCCTTTGAGGCGGGCGACGCTGAACCGGACGGGAACGTCGGGCAGTTCCCGTTGCCCGTACACGAGATGACCCAGCTTCACCGCGGTTGGATCGTCCTCCAGACCGACGTTGCAGAGGTAGGCAAGGGCCGCATCGGAGGGCACGCGGACCTTCTTCCCGAGGGTGGCGAAGGCGCGCTGGCCGACGGTGAAAGAGAACCCGTTCTGTAGGCCGCCGGACTCAAGATGGCCGAGGAGCTGGACCTTGAGGGTGTACCTGAGGACGCGGCGCATCATGGCCGGCGGGATTCCGTCCTCGGTTTTGGCGATGTCGCTCAGGTAGGCATCGCCCCGTTCGGTGGTGAGCTGCCCGGCGGCGTGATACCGGCTGACCCGGCCCACGAGGGCTTCGGTGTCCCCCAACTCCACCAGGAGAAACTCGCCGAAGCCGGGCATGCCCCCCTCCTGATGCGGGACCACGACGTCCACCTCGAGTTGATGAGGGAGCGGCGAGAAGCCCTTCAACATCCCGACCGCCGGCACGGGCGCGTAGAGATCAGCCGTCTTCTTGTTCATCGTGTGGATTCTCCCGGGCGAGGCGCCGGCCGAGGAGTCGGAGTTCGTGAGCCACCTGAACCGCCGCCGGATCGCGGGTGGCGAGTTGTTCCATGAGCATCTGCTCCAGAAGTTCGACTTCGAGGCCGCCCAGGTGAGCGTGCGCGTGGGCCTCAACCAGGGCCTGTGGGTAGCCGCGAATGGGAAAGCTGGCCCGGGCGGACTCATGCAGGACGGCCATGGCCTCCTCAATTCGCCCGGTCTGCCAGGCCGCGATGTCCACCGGCATGAGGGGCACCCCCGTCCCCCGGTCCAACCGGGCGATGTGGAGGCGGCCAATGGCGCGACCGTTGACCCAGCGGTACTGCGCCGGGGCGGCCTCCCTTTCCAGCGCCGCCGGGATTTCCACGAAAGCGGGACGGTCGCTGCCGAACGTCTCGCTGAGCGCGAGGGCGGCGGAGAGGTAGTTGATCACCCGGGACCGCTTGGCGACCCCCACCAGCAGGTGTCCGTGCTGGACGGTCAGCATCTCGAATCGATCTCGAAGCGCATCGAAGACGCGTTCCGGAAGAAGCACGCTCCGCAGGAGTCCATCGCGGATGAGAAGCTTGGGGGGCGAACTCGTGGCCAGCTTGAGGAGGGCGGCCCATTCCATGAGCTCGCGCAGCATCGAGAGCATGTGGCCCCGCTGGAAATCGGATTGCGGAAACAGGTCGTTCCAGTCGATCCGGAGATAGGCGATGAAGCGCTGGAGCCGTGGATGGGACTGGAAGAAGAAGCGCAGGATTTCCTCCGGCGTCAGGGACTGGGCGATGAAATCCTCGAAGTAAACCTGCCCGAAGCTGTCCGCCACCCGGAGAACATGGAGCTCGATCGGATCGAGATTGAGCCGGTTCTCCCCGCCGTCGGTCGCCACCGTGGCCACCGAAGGCATCCGGGACGCGGCGGGAGGGAGCGGCGGGATGGGGCGGGGCGCCAGCGACTTCAACCGCCCCTGAGTAGTGGCAAGCCGGGGCCATTCATGATCGAGGGCGAGCCGAAGGCTGCGTTCGAGCTTCTCCAACCGTTCGCAGGACGTTCGCATGGCCGGTCACCGATCGAATTGCCATCGGCGGACCGGACAGGACGACCCGAATGCCAACCCGGGCCACCGTGAACCCGCGGCGAGTCTTGCGGACTGATCTGAGGCGCGCGTCATAGCGGAGTGTCGCGATACGGCGACCGATGGCCATCGCGACGACACAAGCTCCTTGAGCGCCGAGAACGCCTACCCACAGATCGGTCTGCCATGCGTCGGGCTTGATGAAAATCGCCCTCCGCCCGGCAACCTGACGACCACTGGC
>JAHCBA010000086.1 GCA_019634625.1 Verrucomicrobiia bacterium | reverse complement strand
AAGAGGTGGCCTGAACGAACACGGGCTACATACATATTCAGATGTCCATTGGAAGTCAACATCCGAGTTGGATTATCGTCATATTTTACTTGCTACACAATTTGGCAAAACGCCAGCAAAGTCGATGTTTTGGCTCAATTCGGGAGGAAGTGAGGCTAGGCGAAGCGGTCGGGATCGACGGGGGTCAGGTCGAAGCCGGGCGGTTCGCCGGTGGCGAGGCGGGCGACGATCTGGCCGGTGACCGGGGCGAGGCTGAGGCCGAGCATGGCGTGGCCGGTGGCGACAATGAGGTTGGGCCAGCGCCGGGACCGGCCGAGGTAAGGGAGTCCATCGGGGCTGACCGGACGCAGGCCGCGCCAGGGCGGAATCCCATGAAAATCCTGGGGTTGGAAGGCGGGGAGATAGTTGGGGATGGCGTCGAGGATGCCCTGGACGCGGAGGGGATTGATGGATTCGTCGAGGCCTGCGATCTCCATGGTGCCGCCGAAGCGGAGGGCCCCGCTCATTGGGGTGACTGCGATGCGGGCTTCAGTGAGGATGGCACAGTGCCTGGGGAGTTGGCGGGGGTGGGGCAGGGTGAGGCTGTAGCCTTTGCCGGCCTGGATGGGAAGCCGCAGGCCGAGGGGCTGGGCGAGGCGGGGTGACCACGAACCGCCGCAGAGCACGAAGGTGTCAGCCGGCCATTCGTCCTGCGCCGTGCGGGCGGCCACGATCCGTCCGCCCTCGGTGCGCCATCCGGTGACTTCGCTGTTCCAGACGAATTGCGCGCCGGCCTGGACGGCGTGGTGGTGCAGAGCGGCGAGGAACCGGTCGGGGACGAGGTGACAATCCTGGGGAAAGTGAACACCGCCGACGATGTCGAGCGTGAGGTCCGGTTCCAGTGCGGCAACGCCGCCGGGGGTGAGCACTTCGGCCTCGAGACCGAGGCGCCTTGCCTGTTCCGCCAGGCGGGATTCGTCGTCGAGGGCGTGCCGGGTGCGGCAGAGCATGAGGAGGCCTTGTCGGACGAGGCCGAAATCGGAGCCGGGCAGGGAGGCGATGGACGCGAAATCCTCGCGACTGGCGAGGGCAAGGTCACGCAGGAGAGGGGCGGCGCGCCGGACATGGGCGGCATTGGCGGAACGCCAGAAACGGCAGGCCCAGGCCAGGAGGTCGAGATCGAGACGGGGTTTGAGATAGAACGGAGACTTGGGATTGGCCATCCATCGGATGGCCTGGACAACCGCCCCGGGTGCGGCGAGGGGAACGAAGTGACTGGGGCAGACCATGCCGGCATTGCCGAAGGAACAACCATCACGGTCCGGTCCAAGTCGTTCGAGCAAGGTCACGCGGAGTCCCCGGCGGGCCGCATGGAAGGCGGTGGCGAGGCCGATGACGCCACCGCCAAGGACGACAAGGGAGCGGGGAGAGGTCATGGGTGGGTTGGGGTGGATGCTAAGACGCGGGAGCGGGTCTTTTGGCGATGGCCGGATCAAGGGCGCGCTCCGCAGCGACAGCGAGCGTGGCCCAGGGACCACCGGGTGTCGCGTCGGGAGTGGAGGATGGGGATGGGCTACCCGCGCGCTTGTGCCCGCCCCGCGCGCTGGCTTGATCTTTTCGGGCAAGAGCTTCATCGATCGCTCGTTCCGTATCTGCGTTCCGCTACGCGCCTCGCTCACCCCTCTTTCTGCCCGAGAATCTGCGGTGCCATCGCTTTCCTCCTTACTGCATGGATACGGCTGAGCTCTGCCCCCCCGCCGGGTCTCCACGGTGACGGTCTGCCTCAAGATTCCGGGTCAACAATCAACAATTAACAGCCGGGCATATTGTGCTAAACTCAGTCAAATGTAAAACGCCTGGCAATTTGTATAAGCCAGGGAAGTTGTGGCTCAGCCGAGCCATGAGGTCTGGCGGTCAACAATGCCCAATGCCGAACCTGGCAATATACCTGGGTCAACAATGACGAACCTGGCAATATGCCTGGGTGTCTTGAGCCAGCGGGACGTATTCCCATCCGGCCATCCCGATCAGCGATCCGGTTTCGACATTGTGCGTCGCGTCGTGCCTTGTTGGAGCGATCTCGGGGCTGTTCGCTGGCGGTGGAACCTGCTCAACATCGGGCCCGTGAAGCCTCGTGTGTGGTCCCTCATTCTGGTTTTCGGGTTGGTGACCGAATGGGGGAGTGCGGAGGAGGTGCTGTTTCACGAACGGGTTCGGCCGCTGATCGAGGCGCGGTGCGTGGGGTGTCATGGCCCGGACCAAAGGAAGGGAGGGCTGCGGCTGGATTCGCGGGAGGCGGCGCTGGCTGGGGGCTACGAGGGGCCGGCGGTGGTGCCGGGGCGGCCGGAGGATTCGTTGCTGATGCTGGCGGTGCGCCATGCCCGGGAGGATCTGGCGATGCCCCCCAAGGAACGATTGGCGGATGCCGATGTGAAGGCGCTCGAACGGTGGATCCGGGAAGGGGCTCCCTGGCCGGAGGCGGTCCAAGGGCCCGCCGGAGGCCCGGCAGCGCCTGAGGACGGAGAACGACTGGGTGACGCCTGGAGCGATCCGCGCAATCCGATCGTCCGGCTGTTTCATGGGCAGCGGCTGGACCTGTGGTCGCTTCGTCCGCTGGCGAAGCCCGCGGTGCCGGTGAATGCGGGGCGCGAGGGTCGGCCGGAATCCGCGCATCCCATCGACGCTTTTCTCCGGGCGTCGGCATCGGGTTCCACAAGCGCCCGGAGGATGGCGCCCGAGGCGGATCGGCGGACGCTGGTGCGGCGGTTGTTTTTCGAGCTCACGGGGATGCCGCCGTCGCCGGAGGAACTGGAATGGTTCCTGCGGGACCGGGCGCCCGGGGCGTATGAGCGGTGGGTGGACCGGCTGCTGCATTCGCCGCGGTACGGGGAGCATCTGGCGCGGTTGTGGCTGGATGTGGTGCGGTACAGCGACAGCAACGGATTCGATTGGGACGAGTTTCGACCGGAGGCATGGCGGTTCCGGGATTACGTGGTGCGATCGTTCAATGCGGACAAGCCGTACGACCGGTTCCTGGTCGAGCAACTGGCAGGGGACGAGATGCTGGCGGGGGCGCCGCGCACCGCCGCGGAGCGGGATTTGCTGATCGCCACGGGATACCTTCGGATTGGGCCGCAGGACAATTCGGCGAGCCTGTTCAACGAGCAGGCCCGGGCGCGGTCGGAATGGTTATCTGACCTCACTGAGACCACGGGCAGCGCCTTCCTCGGCCTGACACTGAGTTGCTGCCGGTGCCACGATCACAAATACGATCCGCTGTCGCAGGCGGACCATTTCCGGCTGCGGGCATTCTTCGAGCCGGTCGAGTATGGCGATGCCCTGGCGCTGGATCTGGCGGACGAACAGGAGGCGATCCGGGGACGGCAGGAGGAGATTGACCGGGAGATTGAACCGTTGGAGAGGGAACGCGAGGCGATCTGGGGGGTGGTGAAGGATCGGTTGCGGGCGGAACGGGTGGCGGCGCTTACGGACGAGGAGCGCCGGTTGCTGGCACGGGCACTGGATTCTGGGGAGCGGGCCGAGGCAATCGAACGGCGGATCGAGCCGGGCGAAAAGGAGATTGCCGAGGCGGCAACCGGGGAGGAACGGGAACGGCACGCGCTTCTGGGCCGGGAGATCGAGGCGAAACGCAAGGCGCGGCCGGCATTCACGAGGGGATTGCTGGCCACCGACCGGTCGGGCCCGGTACCGGCGACGCGCATCCATTTCCAGGGGGATCCCCGGTCCGAGCGGGACCTGGTGTCCCCCGGATACCCGTCGATTCTGGATCCCAATCCCGCCGTCATCGAAGCTCCTCCGAACCCGGCGACCACGGGGCGGCGCTGGACGCTGGCGCACTGGATCGCCTCGCCGGACAACCCGCTGACGGCGCGGGTGATGGTAAACCGGGTGTGGCAGTGGCTGATGGGCGAGGGGTTGGTGACGACCCCGAACGACTTCGGCTGGGCGGGAGCGCGGCCGGGTCATCCGGAACTGCTGGACTGGCTGGCGCGGGAGTTCATGGCACAGGGTTGGTCGCTGAAGGGGTTGCACCGGCTGATCCTGACCAGTGCGGCGTACCGGCAGACGTCACGGGTGGAGGCGGAAGGTGGTTCGCCGGGGTTGGCGGAAGCCGGGGCATTCGTGGGCCCGCGACCGTTGCGCCGGCTGTCGGCGGAGCAGTTGCGCGATGCGTTGCTGGGGGTGTCAGGACGGTTGCGGGACGTGCCGGGTGGGCGGCCGGTGTGGCTGGATCTGCCACCGGACATTCTCAAGGCCAACCCGGCGTTCCTGGACGACAACGCGGAGAAAACCAAGGGTTGGTATCCCTCGCCGGCGGGGGAACGGCCGGTGCGAAGCTTATATCTCGTGCAGAAGCGCACGGTGCGGCTGCCGTTTCTCGAGACCTTTGATCAGCCGGAGAATTCGGTGTCCTGCCCGCAACGGACGTCGTCGATCGTGGCTCCACAGGCGTTGACGCTGTTGAACGGGGACGAGGCGATCGCGGCGGCGCAAGCCCTGGGGGAGCGGGTCCTGGCGGAGGCGGGATCCGATCCGGAAGCACAGGTGCGCCGGGCCTTCGTCCGGGCGCTTCAACGGGAGCCGGACCCGGAGGAGATGATGGCGTGCCGTCGGTTCCTCAAGGGCTCAGACCTGGTGCAACTTTGCCGCGCGCTGCTGAACGTGAACGAGTTCGTGTTCGTGGACTGAACGTCGGGAACGGGATCGAAACCGCCCTGCCGGAGATCAAAGAACCTCCTCGATGTCAGTGTACAGGAAGGTCACGCCGCCGGTTGCGTACTTCGGGACATCGGCGACAGCGGCCTGACCCTCGGGCGAGGCGAGGAGTGCTTCGAACTCGGCGCGGCTCTCCATGTAGAGGTCGGCGACGTAGTAGTACGGACTGGGTTTGTCGTCGGGCGTGCCCGTCACCTTGCCGATGGTCCACTTGCGGAGGCCCTTCATCCTTTTCGCGATGGGGATGTGGGCTTCGGCATAGTAATGGTCGAAGGCGGCGGGGTCCTTCGGATGCCCATACAGGACGAGGAGACGCACCATGGTGAGGCGAGCGTGTCAGGCGGGCCAGGTGGGGACAATCCCGGGGTGCCGCGAGTCGGGACGAGCGACCGGGAACGGCCATTGACGCGGGGGCTGCGTATCGCTTGGTGACCCGCGGCAAACGGAGACAGTTTGCCGGGGAGTTGGTGGGTGATGACTCTGTCGCCAACGTGCGCGTGATGGGAGCGTAGAATTGTACACCGGGTTGCTTCGCGTGGTGAAGCTGCGCCCTAGCCGATCCTTTAGGCCAGTCGTTCAAGATCGAGTTCAGGATCGGCACGGGTCTTCCAATTCCCCACGGCCGGATCGTGCAATACCCGGTGAATCGCCCCAGATGGCAATCTAACCAACCGCATCCACTCGCAGATCGCGCAATACGGTGAGCCCC
>JAHCBA010000085.1 GCA_019634625.1 Verrucomicrobiia bacterium | reverse complement strand
AGCCGCCCCCCCCCGGGAACTTGAGACTTCCCCCTCCTGCTCAACCGGTCAGCATGGCGCCCCGACGCGATGCGAACCTGTCTCCTCGTCCTGCTGCTCGCCGTGACCTCGATCCCCCGAGGTCACTCCGCCCTCCCGCCGTCCGGCCCCCTCTCCCTCACCAACCTGGTCGCCTGGTGCATCGTCCCCTTCGACACCGTCCGGCGCGGCCCGGAGGAACGGGCCGACATGCTGGCCGACCTCGGCATCCGACGCCTCGCCTACGACTGGCGCCCGGAACACATCCCGACCTTCGATGCCGAGGTCCGTGCCATGAAGGCCCGCAACATCGAAATCACCGCCTGGTGGTTCCCCGCCTCCCTGAACGCCGAAGCCCGCGCCATCCTCGACTGCCTCCGCCGCCAGCGCATCAGCCCCCAGCTCTGGGTCACCCTCGGCACCGAACCCGAACCCGATCCCGCCCGTCTCGCCCGCAAAATCACCGAGGCCACCGACCTCCTCGCCGGCCTCTGCGCCGCCGCCGCCAAGGTCGGCAGCGTGGTCGGGCTCTACAATCACCTCGGCTGGTTCGGCGAACCCACCAATCAGATCGCCATCCTCGAACGCCTGGGCTCCCGCGGTCATCGCAACGCCGGGATCGTGTACAACTTCCACCACGCCCACGCCCAAATCGACCGCTTCCCGGAATTGCTCCGGCTCATGGCCCCCCACCTCCTCGCCGTGAACCTCAACGGCATGGTCCGCCATGGCGATCAGCGCGGGATGAAGATCCTCCCCCTCGGCCAGGGCGATGCCGAACGTCCCATGCTCGAAGCCCTCCTCGCCAGCGGCTGGTCCGGCCCCGTCGGCCTCCTCGGCCACTCCGACGAAGATGCCGAGGTGAAGCTCCGCAAGGAACTCGCCGGCCTCCAGCAACTCGTCCCCCAACTCCGTCCGTTGTCGCCCCACGGCGCCCCTCTCCCTCCCGCCGAACCCCACTCGCCTGCACCCGCCTCCACCCCCAACCCCCGTCCCCAACCCCTCGTCCCCGGCCGCTTCGGACCCGCCCTCGACGCCCGCGTCCACCAGATCCTCACCTCCGGCCATCCCGAGTTCCGCTCCCCGCCCCTCCTCGTCGAAGCCTGGGTCCGCCTCGACAGCGCGGAAGACGGCAACGTCATCGTCTCCAGCGAACTCCGCGCCTCCCCCACCCACTGGGAACTCTTCACCCGCCCCGGCTCGGGCGAACTCGCCTTCTATTCCCCAGGCCTCACCCCGGCCGAAGTCCGATCCGGAGTCAACGTCTGCGATGGCGAATGGCACCACGTCGCCGTCTTCCAAAGCCCCAATGACATCCGCCTCTTCGTCGATGGCCGCCCTTCCGTCCGCATCCCCGTCCGTCGCACCTTCCGACCCGGCGCCGGCCCCGCCCCCTTCGCCATCGGCCGCCGCGTCGATGACAACGGTCCGGGTTGCCACGGCCTGATCGAATCCGTCCGCCTCACCCGCCGGCCCCGGGGCGGCCATGGCTTCGGCCGGGAAGCCATCGCGGCCGATGACGACGCCATCGCCACCTGGATCTTCACCACCCCCGAGGCCCTCGAAGGCTGGACTCCCCCCGCCCTCGCCGCCGCTCCCCCGCCCCCCACCCAATCCCAAACCCCTCCCCCTGTCACCCCACCGGCCCCAACGCCTGCCCCAGCCCCGTCCCCCGCCCCAACTCCAGACCCAGCTCCCGCCCAGGCCGCACCGATCAACCGGGACGAACCCTGGAAGCAGATCGAAAGCGACTGGATCGACGACCGCTGGAACCGCTCCCTCCCCGGTCGCTGGCAGGCCTATACCCTCCCCTCCCCCGCTGGCCCCGTCCGAAAAGGCCTCGCCGTCCGCCTCGGCACACCCCCGCTCGCCACCGTCCTCTACGACACCGCCTCCGGACAATGGCGCTCCGCCTGGAAAGGCGGCTTCCTCCGCTTCGATCCCGTACGCTTCGGCCTCCTCAACCGCCCCCAACCCGACGGCGAGCCCCTCCTCACCCTCGATGAACCCTCCGGCTGGACCGGCGCCGATTTCCTCTGGCACGGCTTCGCCGTCCGCGACGACCGGATCGTCCTCGAGTACTCCGTCGGCGACCTGCTCGTCCGGGAATCCCCCTGGGCCATCGACGATGGCGGCGCGATCGTCCTTACCCGTGACTTCGAGTTCGGCGCCAATACCCGCACCACCGCCCGCCTGACCCTGCTCACCGGACTGCCCGAACGCGCCCTCTCCGGCATCGCCGGCTCCACCGAGTATCACGGCTTCCGGCAGGACGACTCCGTCACCGTGGTCGCCCTCGAACCGCAGCCGCATCTGCGCCTGGTCCGCCCCGAACCCACCACCGTCGCCCTCGAAATCCAACCCCGCGACCTCCCGCTCCGAACCCGCCTGCGGGTCTTTACCGGCGCCCCCCGACAACTGGCCAGCAGCACAACCCTCTACACCGCACCCGCCGCCGCCTCCAACCTCGCCGAAGTCGTCGCCTCCGCCCGTGGCCCCGCCGGCGATCCCGTCCTGGTGTCCGGTCAGCTCGGCCCCGACCGCGGCGCCTACGCCATCGATACCATTCCCATCCCGTCCGAGAATCCCTGGAACTCCCTCGTCTTCTGCTCGGGCATCGGCTTCTTCGCCAACGGCGACGCCGCGGTCAGCACCCTCCATGGCGAGGTGTGGCGCGTCTCCGGCCTCGATGCCTCCCTGCGCCAGGTCTCCTGGCGCCGCATCGCCCAGGGACTCTACCAACCCCTCGGCCTGGTCATGGTGGACGACCGCCCCGTCGTCCTCTGCCGCGATCGCCTCGTCCGCCTCCAGGATGTCGATGGCGACGGCGTCACCGATTACTACGAATCCTTCAGCGACCTCATCGAAACCTCCCCGGGCGGTCACGACTACGCCACCAGCCTCTCCACCGACGACGCCGGCAACTTCTATTACGTGGATCCCCTCGGCGCCCATCGCATCTCCCCCGACGGACGCCGCAAAGACACCCTCGCCCGCGGCTTCCGCAATCCCAATGGCATGGGCGTCAGCCCCGACGGCTCCATCGTCACCGTCGCCCCCCAACAGGGCGAATGGACCCCGTCGTCCGTCCTCCATGAACTCCGCCCGGATGGCTGGTATGGCTTCCCCGGACCCCGCCCCGCCCCGGGCCGGCCCCTCGGCTACGACCTGCCCCTCTGCTGGATCCCCCATCGCATCGACAATTCCAGCGGCAGCCAGATCTGGGCCCGCGACGACCGGTTCGGCCCGCTGTCCGGCCACCTCCTTCACCTGTCCTGGGGTCGTTGCACCCTCCTCCTCACCCTGCGCGATGTCGTCCAGGGCGTCCCCCAGGGCGCCGTGGTCCCCCTGCCCGGACGCTTCCTCTCCGGCCCCATGCGCGGCGCCTTCAGCCCGGCCGACGGCCAGCTCTACGTGGTCGGCTCCCAAGGCTGGCAAACCTCCGCCGCCCGCGATGGCAGCCTCCAACGCTTCCGCTGGACCGGCCGATCCCTCCCCCTCCCCGTCGCCTGGCAGGCCCGGCGCGGCGCCCTCGTCCTCACCTTCGGCCAACCCCTCGATCGCGAAACCGCCGAAGACCCCGGAAGCTACGCCCTCGAAGCCTGGAACTACCGCTACACCGCCGAGTACGGCTCCAACGATTGGTCGGTCCGCAATCCCCGCCGCGAAGGCCGCGATGCCTGGCCCGTCCGCACCGCCACCCTCCAGGCCGATGCCCGCGTCGTCCGCCTCGAAGTCCCCGACCTCCAGCCCGTCATGCAGTTCGGGCTCCGCTTCAACCTCGACACCGCCGACGGCGACCCGGCCGCCGGGGAGATGTACGGCACCATCCACCGCCTCCATCCCTGACCGGCTCCTCGAAACCCGCCTTCAACCGGCAGATCCCGCCCACGCCAGCCGCGCCGAATCCATCCATCCGGTCCGACCGTGGGTGTCCCGCACCCGCACCCACTCGCCCTTCCGGTCCATCACCCTCACCTCCGCCCCGTCCGGAAGACCGAAGGCAACCTGGGACTCGGGCAGCGGCCCGAAGTGCGCGTCGGCAGGCTGCACCACGATCGCCTCCGACGCCGGATCGTGCCGCCCCGTCACCAGGGCCGCCACCAGGAGAGCCAACGCCAGTCCCGCCCATCCCAGTCCCGCCCCGCCTCCACCGCCCTTCCCGTCCTTGCGAAACGCCGGCCGCCACGCCCGCCACGCCCGCCACGCCAGCCCCAATCCCGCCCCCCATCCCGCCACCAGGGCCAGCAACGCCCACTCGTTCGGCGTCAGCCAGCCCAACGCCTGCCGCCAGGCACTCAACGGCGGTGCCGGAGCCCCCCCTGCCCGCGCCCGCGCCCGTGCCCGGTTCAGTGCCCCCCGTATCTCCCCGTCGCGCGGTGCCATGACCTGCGCCTCCCGGTACGACGCGATGGCCCGCCCCACCGCCCCCGCCTGAAGCCACGCATGCCCCTGGTTGAACAGCAGCGCCGGCGTCGCCACCCCGTCCGCCCTCAATCCCACATACACCTCCGCCGCCTCCCGGAAGCGCCCCTGCTCGTACAACCGCGCCGCCACGTCGAACCGATCCTCCGCCCCCGAGGCCCCCGAGGCCCCCGAGGCCCCCGAGGCCGCCGAGGCCGCCGAGGCCGCCCAACCCACCCCGCCCGCTCCCCATATCCAGCTCATCACGCCGACCCAGGCCATGCAACGCATCGCCCTCGTCCACTCCCTCCACGACGCCCCCCGCCGCCCGCATCCCGGACCGGACCGCCCCGCGGCACCCAAATGCTGCCCATCCGCCCGCATCATGAGAGCAAGGGCTGACGATCCTCGCGCCGCGGAAACAACGGCTCCGCCCCGCCCGCCTGATGGCCCTCGCCCAGTCCGCCCCACCCGACCGCCTCCCAACGGTCCGGCGCACCCTCGCAGTTCAACTGCCGGTAAATCCGCCCCGCCGCGTTCGGAATGACCGGCCACAACAGCACCGCCAGCACCCGGCACGTCTCGATCAGCGAATACAGTACCTGGTCCAGTCGCGCCCCCTGCGCCGGATCCTTGGCCAGCCGGAACGGAGCCGTCTCCTCCACAAACTTGTTGGCCCGGTTCACCAGCTCCCACGCCGCCACCAGCGCCCCCTGCAACCGGAACTCCCGATACGCCTTTCCCACGCGCTCCGTCACCCGCCCCGCCTCCCCGGCCAGATCCTCCGACCGCGCCGGCACCCGTCCCCCCCGGTAACTGTGCAGCATCCGCAACGACCGGTTCACCAGATTCCCCAGCCCGTTCGCCAGTTCCGCCTGGTACCGCATCGCAAATCCCCCGTCCGTCCAGTTGCCGTCCGGTCCAATGTCCAGTTCCCGGATGACATAGTACCGGAACGCGTCGATCCCCCACTCGCGCACCGTGGCCACCGGATCCACCACGTTCCCCGTCGTCTTGCTCAGCTTCTCGCCGTTCTTCTGCCACCACCCATGCGCCAGGATCTGCCGCGGCACCTCCAGCCCCGCCGCCCGCAACATGATGGGCCAGTACACCGCGTGGAATTTCAGAATGTCCTTCCCGATCAGGTGCACCGCCGGCCACAACCGCGGCCCGCCCTCCGCCACGTCCATCCCCAGCCGCCCCGCCACCCCCCCATCGCCCAGCACCGCCGGCACGGTCACGTAATTGGTCAACGCGTCGAACCACACGTAGGTCACATAGTCCGGATCGAACGGCAGCGGAATCCCCCAGCTCAACCGCGCCTTCGGCCGCGAAATGCACAGATCCGCCAGCCGCTCGCTCCGCAGAAATCCCAGCACCTCGTTGCGCCGGTACTCCGGCAGGATGAACTCCGGATGCGCCTCGATGTGCCCGATCAACCACTCCTGGTGCGGAGCCAGCGGGAAGAAATAGTTCCGCTCCCGCAACGCCGTGACCTCCCCGTACTGCGCCGGAAAGGTCCCGTCCGGCAGCCGGTCCTTCTCGGTCAGAAACGTCTCCTCCCGCGTCGAATACCAGCCCTCATACACGTCCTCCCGAAACTGTCCCTCCCCGTGCAGCTTCCCGAGAATCGCCGCCACCACCCGGCGATGCCGCTCCTCCGTGGTGCGGATGAAATCGTCGTTCGTCAGTTCCAGCCGGGTCGCCAGTTCCCGCCACAACGGCGCCAGATCGTCGCAGTAACGCTGCGGATCCTTCCCCTCCGCCGCCGCCGCCTGCTGAACCTTCTGCCCATGCTCGTCCAGCCCCGTCAGGAAGAACACCGTCTCCCCCATGCTCCGCCGGCTCCGCGCAATGACATCCGCCACCACCTTCTCGTAGGCGTGGCCCAGGTGCGGCTGCCCGTTCACGTAGTCGATCGCCGTCGTGATGTAGAACCGGTCCGACATGAGCCGTCAGTCTGACCGACCCCGCCCGTCATTGGCAATCACCCCCGCGCCGGCCCTTCCGTTGTCGGGACTCGTACTCAGCCCGAAGGGCGGTACTCGTCCTCGTACTCGTCCCCGGACCCGCAGCCACCCCTCTTGAAGCGTCGCCTTACGACTCGGTGCATCCCGGAGTCATGGGCGGGGAGGCACCGCTTCGGAGGGACCAGCTCCGCGGGTCCTCCACCCAACGCTGCCCACCGTTGCAGCCTCGTGGAACCCGGCCCGCCAAAGCGACGCTTCGCGACGTTCGCTCCTCTCCCCACAACGCCGGGAGGCTCGGATCCGTCGTTCCGTCGCCCGGTGCCAATTTGTCAATTTTGCGATTCCATTCGGC
>JAHCBA010000084.1 GCA_019634625.1 Verrucomicrobiia bacterium | reverse complement strand
TTCCAGGTCCCTCCGCCGTCGCCCCGCCCCTTCCCAGCCAACCGCGGCCACCACCCCTTCAATGCCACTCCCCCCCCCCCCCCCCTACTCGCAGCACTCCCCCCAATCGCCCGGAACTCCGTGCATATGCACGAATTTTAGGTTCATTCCAGGTCCTCTTGGCTTTGCCCTGCCCCCGAAACGGGTGATCTCCTGAAGTACCCCGACACGAGGACGCCCGCCGTCGCCAGCACCGCCACGCCACCCGACGCGACAGCGCCGAAGAAGAACCACATCGGCACGTTCGGACGCACCGGAACATGCCCCGGCGCCGCCAGGTCAATCACCCGCGCGCTCGCCAGGTCCGGCGCATCCGCCCGCGCCGCCGACAGGCGTTGGTAGGTCTTCACCACGGCGTTGGCGATCTCCGCCGCCAATGCAGGATCCCGGTCGAAGTAAGCCACCTCCATCAGCGCCGTTTTGCGGATCGGGCGAACCTCCAGGTTTCGTCGAACCTTCCCTCGTGCGACATCCTTCCCTCCCGCCCCGTCATCAAGGCCCCACCGGCGCGCAAGTTCGAGATCTCGGACGACCTCCTCGACCACACGCATCGACTGAATCATTTCAACCGTGGATTGCTGCCGAAACGGATCGAATGCCGCCCAGTCGCCAGGATTGACCCGAGTCCCGCCATGGCTCACGGGAGTCTCCACCTGGAGTGTTGCGGTGCTTCGAAAGACCTTGGGCTGGTTCCCCACCGCCACCGCCACGGCAATCAGCAGAACCACAAACACCCCGAGTCCGGTGCCTGCCGCCCCCAATCCAATCCGCCACATGGAATTCATGACGCACTCCTTTCGTATTGCCGCCACATGCTCGACGCCAGCCGACCATACCGCGTCCCAGGTTGCCCGGAGGCAGCAAGCCCCGAGCCCCCACGCCCCAACTCTCGCCCATGATTCGCGGCACTGATCCCTGAAGACCTGGACCATCTCATTCCCGAACGACTGCCGGTGCCGTCGTGGATAAAGCCACAGCAGTACCCGGTAAATCCTCACGTACCTGTCTGCCACCGATTGTCTCCGCTTCATGGCCATGCACCCGTTCTCCTCATGCGGTCCCTGTTGCCGGCCCAGTCAGCAACCCCTTCGACCGTGCCTCCCGAACGATCGCCCGGTACCGTTGCGCCTCCGCCTCCGCGACCCGCCTCCCATACCCGGTCAACCGGTAGTACCGGCGCCGCTCGTCATCCAGTTCCGGATCCGGCCTCTCGTCGCAGGACTCGATCCAACCCGCCTCCAGCAAGCGCTTGATCGTTCCGTAAAGTGTCCCCGGTCCCATCCGGACCACCCCGTCGGTGCTGGTCGTGACGCTCCGCATGATGGCGTACCCGTGCTGTTCGGATTCCGACAGGGCCAGCAGGATATGAAACACCGCCGGAGTCAGCGGCAGGTGCGACGTGGGATCGATCAACTTCGGGTCCATGCTCCATCTATCCGTAACAATTGCATCCGCAACGGATACATACATTCTTCTGCCCGCTCATGTCAAGAAGGCCGTGCATCCCGGAGGTGCGGGTGGATTGGGCGGGGCCACCTGACCAGGATTCGGCCTGTGACGACCCCTTCCCGCCGCGCCGCTTCCCCCCCTTTCCCCACCGCCCGCCTCCCGGTGCACGCTATTTCATTCGTTCGGTTTGCCGGTCCGCGGGCATTGATGGATGCGTGACCCCGTTGTCCGAATCCACCCTCGACGACCGATCCCTCCTGCTTCGGTTCGCCGACGAACGCTCCGATGCGGCGTTCGAGACCCTCGTCCAGCGCCATCTCACCCTGGTCTATTCGACCGCCCTCCGGATTCTCGGCGGCGACACCCACCGCGCCCAGGACGTCACCCAGGCGGTCTTTGTCGCCCTGGCTTCCCAGGCCCCGCGCCTGGTGCGCCACCCCGCGCTTTCCGGGTGGCTCCACACCACCACCCACCACCTCGCCTGCCGTTCCCTGCGATCCGAACAGCGCCGGTCCCGGCGCGAACGAATGGCCCACGCCATGCTCCACGACACCCCTGAGGAAGTCCCGGACTGGAACCGCCTCCGCCCCGTCCTCGATGACGCTCTTCACGATCTGCGCGAAGCCGATCGCCTGGTCGTGCTGCTCCGCTTCCTCGAAGGACGCACCCTGCGCGCCGTCGGGGACGCCCTCGGGATCAGCGAGGATGCCGCCCGGATGCGGATTGACCGTGCCCTCGAACGTCTGCGCAGCGCACTTGCCCGACGCGGTGTCACCACCTCGGCAGCCGCCCTCTCCGGCACGCTCGGTGTCCATGCGGCGGAGGCGCTCCCGGCCGGACTGGCCGCCCAGGTGGTCCTCGCCGCCTCGCAGGCCGGGGCCGCCACTGCGGCCACCGGCGCCTTCGGCTTCCTCACCCAAATCCCAACCCAGATCCTGGCCATGAAAACCCCCATCCTCGCCACCACCCTCACCGCGGCCGTCGTCACGGTGCCCCTCGTCCTTCAGCACCACCGCCTCGAAGCCACCCGGTTCGAGTTTCTCGCCCTGCGCGATTCCGTGTCCGCACTCGCCGGGTTGCAGGAGGATCACGACCGCCTCCGCGCCCTTGCCGATCTCGCCCGCGAAATTGAGGAACTGCGCGCCCTCGATCCCGAATGGGCCCGCCTGCGAGACGAGGCGGCCGCCCTCCGATCAAACCCGCCGCCCCCCCTTCAGGAAGTCCTTGCCGACGCCCGCTCCCGGCTCGCCACCGCCGAGGAGGCCAGGGCCGACGCGGAAGAGAAGATCCAGTTCCGTGCCACCCAGACCCGCACGGTCAATGACATGAAACAACTCGGCCTTGGTGCCCGCATCTTTGCCACCGACAACGAGGACGTCCTGCCACGATCTTTTGACCAGCTCACCGGAATTGTGGACGGAAGAATCGACCTCGACCGTTTCGAGTTCTATCCCCAGCCACGAATCATCAGCGAACTCGAACCCCAGCTCTTCATCTTCCGCGAGAAAGCGCCCCGACCCCGTCCCGGCGGCGGCTGGGTCCGCGTGTACACGCTCGCCGACGGTTCCGTTCAATCCCTCGAATCCGATACGGAGGACTTCTCCCGGATCGAACGCGAACACTACGGCGTTGCCTCGGAGGAAATCCCCGAATCCCTCCGCGATCAGCGGGCCTACCGCACCGACACTCCGTAACCCCATGAAATCCATCCTCCTCGGCCCCCTCGCAGTCCTCCTCGTCGCCGGCGCCATGGGCTTGCAACGGCACGGCACGGAGTTGCGCGCCCGGCACGAACTCGACGCGCTCCGGCCCCTCGCCGCCCAGGCCGACCGCCTGGCCCGCGAGATCGAAGCCTGGCGCCTTCTCGATCTGGACACCGCCGAACTCGACCGTCTCCGAGCCAGGAAACTCGACCTCCTCCGCCTTCGCGGCGAAATCGGGGACTTGCGCCAGGCGGCGCGACTGACCCCCGACGCGGCCCAACGCGAACTGCACGAACTCCACAACCGTGCCGACACCGCCGAGGCCGAGGCGCAACGCCTGGAAGGCATCATGCAATTCGATGACCAGTCGAGGGAATCCATGACCAGCCTCAACCTCGCCCTGCAAATGGCCCTGATCGGCGCCAGGACCGCAGGGGGCCTCCCCCCGGCATCGTGGGACGATATCCGTGAGCGTCTGGCCCGTTCACCGCCCGAGTTTCCCGGCTGGACCGACGCCCAGCGCGACCAGGCGCGCCGCCACTGGCTCGAACAGATAGAAAGGCTCCCCGCCGACCGCTTTGAAGTCCTCCCCTCCATCGCGCCCGACGGGGCCAACCTCGACGCCGCCCTCCGCAGCAACCACACCCTTCTCCTGCGCGAACGCACCCCCCGCCCCCATCCCGACGGCGGATGGGTGCGCGCGTATGGCTTCCTCTCCGGGCGCGTCGCGGAGGCCATCTCACCCGACGGCGACTTCACCGCCTGGGAACGTGCCGAGACCACCCCGGACGGCCCCCCTTAGCCGTCTCCATGCAGTAAGGAGGAGAGCGATGGCGCCGCAACGTTTCGGGCAGGACGAGCAGTGAGCGAGGCGCGTCTCGGAAGCAGGATACGGAACGAGCGAACGACGAAGCTCTTGCCCGAAAGGATCAAGCCAGCGCGCCCGACCTTCCTGCATGGCTGCGGCTTGGCAAAGCCTCCTACCGCACACTCCATTCACCCCAGTGCATCCCGGAATTGTGGGAAGAGGTGCGAACTTCGCGAAGGCTCCCCTCGGAGGGCCGAGTTCCACGAGGCCGCAATGGTGTGGAGCGTCGGGATGAGGACTCGCAGAGCTCGTCCCTCCGATTGGCTGCCTCCTCACCCACAACTCCGGGATGCACGGCATTCACCGCTCCCCTGAACGCCTGCCCATCTCATCCCTCGTGATTCACCCCGTTCATGGGGACTGAAATCTCCTGCGCCCGCGCGATCAGCGCCTCGCCGATCCGCCGGGCCAGTTCCGGCGGCAGGGCGAACGAGGCCACCCGGCCCGCCCGCGCGATGTTCACGCCAATCGCCTCCCCGGCCAGGTTCACCAACGGCCCCCCGCAGAGCCACGGGGGAAGCACGGAATCGTGCTGAAGGGCCTGGTCAAAACCCTCCGCCCGGTCGCTCACGTCACCCCCCATCCGGTTCAGCCGCTCCTCCCGGTCCATACGCGCCAGCTCCGTATCGATCGGGGGCACCCGCATGCGGATCGACGCTTCAAACACCTCGTCCTCGCGCCGCACCTCCAGCCGCACCGTCTGGCCTTCCCGAAATTCCCGCAGCCGGCTCACCAGCGCGTCCCCGCGTCCCACCGGATCCCCGTTCACCGACAGGATGGTGTCACCGGACCGGATGCCCGCTTCCTCCGCCCCCAAACCCGGCGTGACCCGCGACACCCGGGCGACCGGCGCCCGCAGATCGAGTTCCACCCCGATGAACGCCCGTCGTGGCGCAATCCGCCGGGGCGTCACACTCACAATGCCCACCGCGTGCGGACGCTCCTCAATCCCAGGCGTAATCGCCCACTGGCCGACCGCCGCATCCTTCGCCGCCCAGCGCACTGGCACCACGCGATCCGCCCGAACGCGCACCAGGGCCACGTCGTTCTCATCGTCCACCGCCAGCAACTCGGCCTCCACCTCGCGTCCTCCAGGCAGCCAGCAGGTCAACCGACCGTCCCGCAACTGGCTCGCCTTGGTCAGGGCCATGCCGTCCTCGCGGATGAACGTCGCCAAAGCCACCGTCCCTCCGTCCACATCCAGCTTGCCAATCGAGGACCGCACCCCGCGGGACGCTTCGGAAAAGGCGTCCAGCATCCCGATCCCGCCTTTCCACTGATCCGAGGGCAGCCGCGGCGCGCGCCCCGAGGCCCCCTGCCCCCAGACGGACACCGTCCCCAACATCACCCCCAGCAACACCGCAAGCTTCACGCCGTTCCACCCGACCGCATCGTGCCGCGCCATAATGGTCCTTTCTCTTTCCGTCCGCTCCGTGACCGTGTTGCCCTGCCGGGACCTACCGGGACCCGCCTCCCCCAGTGGCCCGCCGTCCGATCGCCGGGTCGTCCTGACCCCAGTTCTCGCCCCGGATCAGGCGCACCCAGTCCTCCAGGTAGGCATCGATCGGCACGTGATAGTTCTCCGCCGTCGAATTGCTGATCCGGCTGTGAATCCCCACCACCCGGCCGTGCATGTCGAACAGCGGCCCTCCCGAATCCCCGCCGGACAGGATGCTGTCCGTCTGAAGGGCCATCGCCGTCCTCCGAATCACCCGCCCCAAGCGTACCACCATCGACCGGTCCGGATCGAATCCCCCGGGATGCCCCAACCCCAATACCCATTCGCCAAGAACCCCGCTACCCGCCTCGCCAACCGGCACCCACGGCCAGTCCCCGTCCTCCTCAATCCGCGCCAGTCCCGCATCCATCCGATGATTGGTCCCCAACGTGCGTCCGCGGACCGTGCGGCCATCCGGGAAAAGGAAGCGCACCGGCCGGTTGGGTGACGCCGCCACATGCGCCGCTGTCAGGACCCATCCGTCCGCCGAAATCACCACCCCGCTCCCGGTCGATCCCCCCACCCGCACCGCCACCACCGACGGCGTCACCTGCCGAACCAACGCCATCACGTGGGCTTCCATTGCCGCCAGATCCGCCACGGAATCCGGAGTCGGCCCCTCGAAACCCGCCGGAACCGCTCCCCGCTGACCCGGCACCGGCGCCGGGAAGTCCGGCTCGGCCGGCGCCCTTCGATCCACCTCGCCCTGCGCCGGAGGCGGAGCGGCCCGTTCCTCGAAGACACTCCGATCCGGAACCCTCGGGAAGACCACCGGCTCCGACGGTTCGAAGCCCATCACCGTCACGGCACACAGCCCTCCCGCGACCCAACCTATCCAGTACCTCGGTGTTCCGAAAAACATGGCGCTATCCGTTGCCTCAAGAACTACCGCAGTCCAGACGAACCTCACAACCCTGTTTCATCCGGGCGCATCTCCATGCCGTGCATCCCGGAGTTGCGGGGAGCGGTGCAACCTTCGCGAAGCGTCGTCTCGGAGCGCCGAGGTCCACGAGGCCGCAACGGTGTGGAGCGTTGGTTTGCGAACCCGCGGAGTTCGTCCCTCCGATTCGCAGCCTCCTCACCCACTACTCCGGGATGCACCGATCTCCATGGTGTCCGAGATGCGATCGGTCGAGGGATACTACGAGGGGACCGTCGGCGTCGGGGTCGCGATCGGAATAGAACCCGAACGATCTCCGGGGATCTAATGCAATAGCAAGTCAGGCATACTATTGTTGACGGAATTCAATAGTCAGGCAGGCATACCTTTGTTGACTCCACGCCCCGGGCCCGCGCTACCCTCGGAAATCTCATTCGGCCGTCGGAATGACCTGATCGCCGCGCGTCAACTAGATCATGCCAGTCCTGTTATATTGTTATATGACTTGGTCAATTTTTAATCGACCGTCTTATTATGGCCATTGTGAACTCGCCTACACTCGGTTGACTCGGTTGATCCTTCCCTGCACTTCCCGCTCCTCCCTGTCGCGGCAGTGCGAATCCCATCATTGCTTCCACCACGCCCGGTGTGTATCACCCCCCCCGCGTTCGTTCACACGCACACCATCTCCGTGATGGCCACGCGGCCTTCCGGAGCCTCGCGCCCCATCGCCATGCCCGATCCAACGTCGCCCAACCCGGAAGCGCCGCGTCTGGTCCCGCCTCCGCGCACCTACGCGCACATGGTCGCCCGATGGTGCATCCTCCCGCTGGTCCGCACACCCGTCACCCCCAACCACCTCACCACCCTTCGCCTCATCTCCGGCCTCGGAGCCGCCGTGCTGTTCGCCCTTGGTGGCCCCTTCTGGACCGTCTGGGGCGGTGTCGTTTTCGCCGTGTCCGCCGTGCTCGACCGTGCCGACGGCGAACTGGCCCGCGTCTCCGGCCGCATCTCCAAGGGCGGCCACTGGTTCGACCTCGTGTCGGACATGGTGGTGAATGTGGCCACTTTCCTGGGCATCGGCATCGGCCTCGCCGACCGCTTCGCCGGACCCTGGGGCCCGATCCTCGGCGCTCTCGCCGGGCTCTCCGTGGGGGCCACCTTCATTGTCGTCTTCCTGGTCCACACCGGGGGCAGCCACCCCAGCGTGGCATTCAGCTACCCAAGCCGGTTCGATTTCGACGACGCCCTGTTCCTCATCGCCGTGGCCGCCTGGTTCAACGCCCTGCTTCCCCTCCTCTACGCCGCCGCCATCGGGGCCCCGCTCTTCCTCGCCTTCGCCCTCTGGCGGTACTGGCGCCTCAAAGCCCCTTCGGCGCCCTGAACCCGGTCTGGACCTTCCCCCGACCTCCTTCCTCGAAGCCCCCCTATCCCCCTTCCTCCGCGTCCCGCAACTGGCCGAGCACGGCGGCGCACAACGACACCGCCCGCGCCTCGGTGTCCGCCTCCGTGTAACACCGAAACTCAGGCGCGTTCCCCGACGGCCGCAAATGCACCACCTCACCCCTCCTGAACGTCGCCCGGACGCCGTCCGTTAAATCCACGTCCGCCACGCGATCCCCCACCACCCCGCCCAATACCCGCTCCACCGCCGCCGTCCGCCCTTCCGCATCGCTCCCGCCCAACCGCTCCATGATCGCCCGGCTCCGTTCCACCGGGAACTCCGTCAACCGATCGCTCGCCGTCCAACGCCCCGGCAGCGCCGCCACCGCTTCCGACACCGACCGCCCCTCCCGACGCGCCTGCATCAGCACCCCAAGCATCACGATCACCGCGTCCCGGGTCGGAAGTGCCCCCAGACGTCCCTCGGGCAGTTCGAAGTCCGCACCCACCAGGAATCCCCCGTTCGCCTCGTACCCCACCACCCGGTTTCGCCCCTCCGCGCGCAGGGCGTTCATCGCCGCCACCACGTAGGGCGATCCGATCCGCGTGCGCCGCACCTCGGCAAACCACCCGGTCCGCTCGACCGCCGTGTTCGAACTGACCGGCGTCACCACCGCCTCGGCCCCAAGAAACCGGGCGCACAGGATTCCCGCCACATCCCCTCGCAACCAACGCCCCGACTCATCCGACACCAGAGGCCGGTCGCTGTCCCCGTCGGTCGAAACGATGGCGTCAAACCGTTCCTTCTCCGCCCAGTCCCGGGCAAGGGCCACGTCCTCCTCCCGAATGGCCTCCGTGTCCACCGGCAGAAATCGATCTGACCTCCCCAACGGCACCGTCTCGGCCCCCAGCCCGCTCAGGATCCGCATCAGCAGATCCCGCCCCACCGCCGAGTGCTGATAGATTCCCAGCCGCAGTCCGCGGAGCGGCCGGCCGGGAAACCCCTCGAGATAACGGCGCACATACCCCTCCCCGGCTGCCTCATCCAGCTCGGGTTCCGGCTCCGCCCCCCCGCGCCACGCCCCTTCCCCATCGTACGCGGTCTCCTCCCACGCCACCGCCTGCTCCATCATCCCGGCCTCATCGTCCTTCAGGATTTCCCCGGAGGACTTGTTGAACTTGATGCCATTGCGGTCGTCGGGGATGTGGCTCCCGGTCACCATGATGGCCGGAATCCGCCGTTCCAGCCCCAGCAACGCCACCGCCGGCGACGGCACCCGCCCGCAGGCGATGGGCCTGCCGCCCGCCGCCCGGATCGCCCTTCTCACCGCCGCCATGATCCGCCCGGTGCTGGGTCGCAAATCCCCCGCCACCGCCACGAACCCGCCCGCATCCGGCCAGTCTCCGATCCGCCTCAGATACCCCAGGAACCCCGAGGTGTACGCCTCGCACACCCGGTCCGTCATGTCGGTCACCCGCCCACGCGCCCCGCTGGTGCCAAACTTCACCCCGCTCAGCGCCATCCACTCCCGCAAACTCAATGTCATGGCTTCCCTCCCCGATCCTCCCTCTCAAATCGTCTGCGCCAGAAATCCCCCGTCCACCACCAGATCCGTGCCCGTCACGAACCCGCTGGCCCGCGCGCTGGCCAGAAACACCGCCGCACCCACCAGCTCCGGGGCCTCGCCAAACCGGTTCATCGGCGTGTGTCCCAGGATCGCCCGCGCCCGGGGTGTCGGCGTGCCGTCCGCTTCGAACAGCAAGCGCCGGTTCTGCTCCGCCGGAAAGAACCCCGGCGTGATCGCGTTCACCCGCACCCCCTGCGCCGCCCATTCCCGCGCCAGGAACCGCGTCAGATTGAGCACCGCCGCCTTGGCCGCCGAATACGCCACCACCCGCGACAACGGCACATGCGCCGAGGCGCTGGCCACATTGATGATGCTCCCCCGGCCGCGGGCCACCATCGGCGGTCCAAACACCTGGCAGGGCAGCAACACCCCACCGACCAGGTTGAGATCGAAGTTCGCCCTCCAATCCTCCGGCGCGAGGGTCTCAAACGCCCGCTCCGCCGTCACCGTGACCTTCGGATCGTTCCCCCCCGCGGCGTTGACCAGGATCGATGCCGGCCCCAATGCCGCCACCGCCGCCTCGCGGGCTCCCTCCAGACTCTCCCGCACCATGGCGTCCGTCGCGAAGAATGACGCCGTCCCGCCCGCCGCCTGAATGGCCTTCACCCGCGCGTGCCCGCGCTCGGCGTTGCGCCCCAGCACCGCCACCCGGGCCCCCGCCGCCGCCAACCCCTCGGCCAGGGCACCGCCCAGGACCCCCGTGGCCCCGATCACCACCGCCACCTCGTCGCTCAAGTCAAACAGTTGCATGGTCGTCCAGACCATCCTGCGCCCAACCTTCCCCCCAAAGCCAATCCATTGCGTCATGCGACGCCCCAACCCGGGCGCACCCCCCGCCCCGGGTCACCCCGGATACCCTCCCGCAATGTAGCTGTGCAACTGCTCGATCGTGGCCTGTTGGGAACCCATGATGAAATTCACCAGATCCCCGATCGACACCAGCCCGATGACACGCTCCTCCTCCACCACCGGCAGATGCCGGATGCGGTTCCCCGTCATCAACCGAAGGCACTCCGCCACCGCCGTCGTCGGATGCACCACCACCACCCGCCCGGTGATCACTTCGTGGACCTTCGTCTTCTTCGAGGATCGTCCCTGCAACGCCACCTTCCGCGTGTAGTCCCGCTCCGAAAACACCCCCCGCAACTGCTCCCCCTCCATCACCAGCAGCGCCCCGATGTTCCGGGCAGCCAGTTGCTGGATCGCCTCGAACACGGTGGCCTCGGGTAAAATCGTGAAGACGTCGCGCCCCTTCATTTCGAGGACTGCGTTGACAATGCCTGGTACATCCATGGTGGTGACGGGTTAGGGTTGAGTCGCGTTGCGAACCGGGGTGTCCCGGAACCATCAAGACCCGCCGCCCCGTCGTCAAGTGGCTGTGCATCCCGAGGTTGACGGCCCGTGCCTCCCGGAGTCGTGGGTGAGGAGGCAGCGAATCGGAGCGAATCGGAGGGACGAGCTCCGCGAGTCCTCAACCCAACGCTCCACACCCCGCGGCCTCGTGGACAGGGGCGACCACGTCGGAGGCTTCCCTCGTGCCAAGGAGCCGCCCC
>JAHCBA010000083.1 GCA_019634625.1 Verrucomicrobiia bacterium | reverse complement strand
AACGAGACCAACGGGGAGGAGGCATGGTCGGTCTACTGGGCGGAGTTCATCCGGGAACGGGCGCGGGTGGCGGGGGTCGAGGTCCATCTCACGGAGATGTGGGATGACTGGAACCTGCAGGGGGCGCATCACCGGCGGACGTTCGATCATCCGGAGCGGTACGCCTTTGTGGATGTCTCACAGAACAACCATCAGACTGGGCAACGGCACTGGGACCAGTTCCAGTGGGCACGGGAGTATCTGGCGGGGAGGCCACGACCGATCAACACGGTGAAGACCTACGGGGCGGACGGGGGGCGGTTCGGGAATGACCGGGACGGTCTCGAGCGGTGGTGGCGGCATCTGATTGGCGGGGCGGCGGCGGTGAGGTTTCACCGGCCGGATTCCGGGCTTGGATTCTCGGCGCCGGCCGAGGCGTCGATACGGGCGGGTCGCAAGCTGGAATCGCTGGTGCGGCTGTGGGAGGTGGAGGCGGCCAACGGGCTGCTGGGCGAGCGAGGCGCCAACGAGGCGTACCTGGCAGCCCGACCGGGGGTGGCCTATGCGATGTACTTTCCGGATGGAGGGGCGGTGACCCTGGACTTGCGCGGAGCGGAGGGGACGTTCGTGGTGCGATGGATCGACATTGGCCGGGGCGATTGGGGGCCGCGCGGCGAGGTGGCCGGGGGCGACTGGCGTCCGATCGTTGCACCCGGCCCGGGACATTGGGGGGTGGCACTGGTGCGGCCGGGAGGTGGTTGACAGCCCGGAGGCCGTCGGGGATTGGCGAATCCCGGGATGAAGGCAGGGAATCGAGATCCGAGACGACCTCGGTGACACCCGTCCGGTCGGCGAACTCCCGGGGCGGATTGCCCGGGTGGTCTCGGCCCGGACCACGCATTCCGGGCGAACCGAAGATCGAGACCGGGCGGTGGGCGCCGGAGCGGCACCGGGAGGTTCGCGTCTATTTCATCTTTCTCAGTCCAAGTCCGAGCATGGCCAATCGACCGGCACCGGGTCGGAACACGCCCTCCCGGGCGACCTTCACCTCCTCGACGGAGTAGAAGGCGTTCGGATTCCACCGGTTGATCAGGGCGACCAGGTCGTTGAGGTCGCTGCGATCAATGACGGAGAACAGCATTTTCACCGATCCCTTGCTGCCGCTGCCGTCCACCACGGTCAGCCCGAATTCGCGCTCGCGAAGAGCGGCAATGAGCGGTTCCGCATTCCGGGTGCAGACAACGCGGACAATCACCCGCCCGATGGAGATTTTTTCCTCCAAAGTCATTCCGAGATAATTGCCCAGGGCAAACCCCGTGCCGTAGGCGATCGTGCAGACGGGATTGTCGATATGTTTGAGAATCTGGCTCACGGCGAGCAGCCAGATGATGGACTCGAAGAACCCGACCAGGGGTGCGAGATACTTGTTGCCCTTGGCAACAAAGACCACGCGTAGAGTTCCCAGTGACTGATCCGCCATGCGTGCCAGCATGATCGCGATCGGTATGACAACCCAGGTGTACCACCAGGAGTCGCTTCCTTGAAGTAACGCATCCATATCTCGATTCGTTCCTGTCCGGATCCGTGGGGACGGTCGAATGTCCCGAGGGATGCCGGACACCTCCTGGTGTTCCGGGCCATCCGGTTCCGGAAAACGGAAGGCGGCTGGATTAGGGCACGCCAGTTCCGGTGTCTTCAATGGCATTTGCGCGGACTTTGCACACGGGGGTTGTTTCCATGGATCGCCACCGGTCGAACCGATCCGGACTTTCTGTCGGCCTGGAGCACGCGAACACAACGGACGACCATCCTTGGGGATGATGGCAAAGACCGTGTCGGGGTCGCACTCGGAATCGGTATCGACAGGAGCCCGGAAGGTTCGCGCACGGCCGGAGTTCGTTCCGGATCGATTCCGATTCCGATGCCGATCCCGATGCCGATCCCGATCCCGATCCCGACGGTCCCCTCGTCGTATCCCTCGACCGATCGAATCTCCGACAACATGGAGATGCGCCCCGGTGGGGGCTTTCGATTTCGCGGCGATGGACGGGGGCACCGCAACTTGCATACAGTCCCGGTGTACCCGGTGCTTACTCATGAAATCGCCAAGTCCCAGGGGTCCGCGACACGCGGCGGATCGTCCCGTTGAAGTCCCGAAGCAGTCTGGTTCGGGGAAGCGTCCCAGCCGGGACGCGACGCGCCGGGGCAGGGAGACGGCCGCGGTGGGATCAGGGAAGGAGACGGAACGTGCGTCGATCCAGGGCGCGACGGCGGACGGCGACGACGGCGGGAACGGGACGCCAGCGGCGCCGAGGAAGGCGGTGTCCGCGGGGCGGCGGGACAGCTACGATGGGGACACGGCGTACCGGCTTTACCTGAGGGAGATTGGTGAGGTGGCATTGCTGACCCCGGCGGAGGAGATCGAACTGGCGGCGCGGATCAAGGCGGGGGATCGCAAGGCGCGGGACCACATGATCAAGGCGAACCTGCGGCTGGTGGTGAAGATCGCCCACGATTACGAGCGGTACGGGCTTCCGCTTCTGGACCTGATCAACGAGGGGAACATCGGGTTGATGAAGGCGGTCGAGCGGTTCGATCCCGCCAAGGGCGGGAAGCTTTCGACCTACGCGGCGTGGTGGATCAAGCAGGCGATCAAGCGGGCCCTGGCCAACCAGGGGAAGACCATCCGGCTGCCGGTGCACCTGGTGGACAAGATTGCCCGGATGCGGCGGGTGTCCGCGCAATTGGAGGATCTTTTCGGACGGGAACCGACCGATGAAGAACTCGGGGAGGAAATGGGGATCACGGCGGCGCGGGTGGCGCAGTGGCGTTCGGCGGCGATCCGCCCGGCGCAACTGGATGCCCCGATCGGCGACGACGAGGCCAATGCGTTGCGGGACATCGTGGCCGACGAGAAGCAGGCCACGCCGTACCGGGAACTGGAGGACAAGACGGTTCGCGAGATGCTGGAGAAGATGATCGTCACCCTGGATGTGCGGGAGCAGAGCATCCTGCGCCAGCGGTTCGGCTACGACGGGGGCGAAGGAAAGACTCTTGAGGAAATCGGGGTTCAGTACGGGGTGACCCGGGAGCGGATCCGGCAGATCGAGGCGGTGGCGCTCCGGAAGCTGCGCCGGATGATCGAGAAACTGGAGCGATCGACCAAGGCCCCAAAGTAGGGTCCGAAGTACGTCCGAACGGCGGCCGAGAGGGGGCGACGGCGGTTCGGAGGGCCGAGGTCCGCAAGTCCTCAGGAGATGGAGCCGGTGTTCGCCGGTCTTGTGGAACCCGGCCCTCCGGAGGGGAGTGTTCAGGGAGTGTTCGGGGAGTGTTCAGAGGCGGCCGTCGGTCACCGCGCCTTCGCTGGCCGAACTGACCAGGGCGGCGTACTTGGCGAGGACGCCCCGGGTGTAGCGGGGACGCGGCTGCTTCCAGCGGGCGAGGCGGGCCTTGAGATCGCGGGCGGGGATTCCAAGGGTGATCTCGCGGGACTCGGCGTCGATGGTGATCGGGTCGCCCTTCCGGACCACGGCGATCGGGCCGCCGTCGAAGGCCTCGGGGGTGACGTGGCCGATGACGAAGCCGTGGGAGCCGCCGCTGAACCGGCCGTCAGTGATGAGGGCGACGTCCTTGCCGAGGCCCTTGCCCATGATGGCGCCGGTGGGCGAGAGCATCTCGCGCATGCCGGGACCGCCCCGGGGTCCTTCGCCGCGGATGATGATGACGTGGCCCTTGCGGACCTTGCCGTCGAGGATGCCGCGGAGGGCGTCCTCCTCGCGTTCGAAGACGATGGCCCGGCCTTCGAAGCGGAGTCCTTCCTTGCCGCTGATCTTCCCCACGGCGCCGCCGGGGCAGAGGTTGCCGCGGAAGATGACGAGGTGGCTGGTGGGTTTGATGGGCTGGTCGAAGGAACGGATGATGTCCTGTCCCTTGGGATACCGCGGCGCGCCGCGGAGATTCTCGCGCATGGTCTTGCCGGTGACCGTCAGGCAGTCGCCGTGCAGGAGCTTCTCGTCGAGGAGCATCTTCATCAGGGGCACGGTGCCGCCGATCTCGACGAGGCGGGCCATGACATAGCGGCCGGAGGGTTTGAGGTCGGCGAGGACGGGGACGCGGCGTCCGACGCGGGTCCAGTCATCGAGGGTGAGCTTGACGCCGGCGGTATGGGCGGCGGCGATGAGGTGGAGGACCGCGTTGGTGGAGCCACCGAGGGCGATGACGAGGGTCATGGCGTTTTCGAAGGCCTCGCGGGAGAGGATATCGCTGGGGCGGATGCCACGGCGGAGGAGACTCAGGACGGCGGCGCCGGCGCGTTCGCAGTCGCGGGTCTTGTCATCGGAGAGGGCGGCCTGGGCGGAGGAATTGGGAAGGCTGAGTCCGAGGGCCTCGATGGCGCTGGCCATGGTGTTGGCGGTGTACATGCCGCCGCAGGCGCCCGCGCCCGGGATGGCGGTTTCGGCGATGGATTCGACCTCCTTGGGACCGTACACGCCGGCGGCGTTGCGGCCGACCGCCTCGAAGATGCTGACGATGTCCACATCCTCGCCCTGGTGTCTGCCCGGGAGGATCGTGCCGCCGTACACGAAGACCGAGGGCCGGTTGAGACGGGCCATGGCCATGACGCAGCCGGGCATGTTCTTGTCGCAGCCTCCGAGCGTGACGAAGCCATCGAAGCCCTGGCAACCGACGACGGTCTCGATGGAATCGGCGATGACCTCGCGGGAGACCATGGAGTACTTCATCCCCTCGGTGCCCATGGAGATGCCGTCCGAGATGGTGATGGTATTGAAGACCACCGCCTTGCCGCCGGCCTCATTGATTCCCTGGGCGACGCTCACGGCGAGCTGGTCGATGTGCATGTTGCACGGGGTGACCATGCTCCAGGTGGAGGCGACGCCGATCTGGGATTTCTTGAAGTCCTCGCGCTGGTAGCCGGTGCCGTAGAGCATGCCGCGGCTCGGGGCCCGCTCGATGCCGTCGAGGACGATCGAGGACCAGGCGCGTTCGAGGGACTTCGGGCGGCGGACGGACTTCTTCTTCATGTTGAACGGGGCCGCACTATGGGGGAGTTGCCCGGGGGCTCGTAATCAAAAAGTGATGCGGTTGAAGCAGCGGATTGGGAATGGCGAAGGGCGGATTCCCGACGGTGCATCCCAGAGTTGTGGGTGAGGAGGCAGCGAATCGGAGGGACGAGCTCCGCGAGTCCTCAACCCAACGCTCCGCACCGTGGCGGCCTCGTGGAACCCGGCCCTCCGAGGCGACGCTTCGCGAAGTTCGCGCCACTACCCACAACTCCGGGATGCACGGAATTCCCAACGATTCGCGATTCCCGATTCGCCTTTCAACGCCCGGGCAGCGAGGTGGCGGCGTAATCGGACAGGCCCTTTTCCTCGAGGATGCGGCCGATCATGGCGAGGGTGCGGTCGAGGGCGCCGCGGTTGGCGGAGACGACTTCGCGGGCGCGGCGGCCGAGGGTTTCGCGGGCCGTGGCATCGGAGAGGAGTTCGTCGAGGGTTTGTTCGAGCCCGGCGGGGTCGGGGACCTGTCGGATGGCTTCGGCCTCGAGGAAGCGGGGGAGGATGTCCGGGAAATTGCCCATGTGCGGGCCGCAGACGATGGGGCGTCCGGCGGCGGCGGGTTCGATGGGGTTTTGTCCACCGCGGCCGATCAGGCTCTTGCCGATGAAGACGACGGTGGCGTGGGGATAGAACTGGGCGAGTTCGCCGGTGCTGTTGACGAGGAGGCAGTCGGCGCTGCCGGGCTTGGGGGCATCGGTGAAGGTGATTTCGCTGCGGACCATGTAGCGGACGCCGCGGCGGTCGAGCTGGCCGCCGATGGAGCGGCTCCGCTCGAAGTGGCGGGGGACGAGGACAAGGTAGAGGGTGGGATGGCGGGTTCGCAGACGGCGGAAGATCCCGGCCAGGAGGGCCTCCTCGCCTTCGTGGGTGCTGCCAGCGAGCAGGATGGGGGCGCCTTCGGGGGCGCCGGCGTGGCGGAGGATGCGGGGGACATCGACCGGGCGGGACTGGGTGGCCGGGGGCGGTTCGAACTTGAGGCTGCCGACGGGGTGGACGGATTCGGAACGGCAGCCGAGCTGGACGAGTCGGGAGGCGTCGCGTGGGCTCTGGGTGGTGACGGCGGCGAGGCCGCGGAAGAGGTCGCGGAAGAGGAATCCGAACCGGCGGTAGCGGGGGAACGAACGGTCGGAGATGCGGGCGTTGACGAGGGCGACGGGGACGTTCCGGCGTCGGGCGTGCCAGAGGAAGTTGGGCCAGAGTTCGGCCTCGATGAGAACGACGGCGGACGGGTGGAGGATGGCGAAGGCGCGTCGGACCCAGGGCCGTCGGTCGATGGGGTAGTAGACTTTCTCGACGGTGGCGGGGAGTTTGCGACGGAGTTCGCCCATGCCGGTGGTGGTGGTGGTGGAGACGACGAACTTGAGGTGGGGCCACTGGCGTTCGAGGGCCTGGACGAGGAGGATTGCGAGGTTGGCCTCGCCGACACTGACTCCATGGAGCCAGACGACGCGGCGGTTGGTGAGGGCCTGCTTGGTGCGGGACGAGTAGGCTCCGAAGCGTTCCCGGAATCCGTCCGCCCATCCGCCCCGGCGCCAGAGGCGAAAGAAATAGAACGGGGCGCTCAGGAGGAAGCCGAGCACGAAGACCAGGTTGTAGAGGGTGCGCATGAACGACGAACTCCCGTGGAGGACGATGCGGGAGCGGGACGGTTACGGCCAGTCGAACCCTGGGGTTGCGCGGGATTGAGCGCGGGCTCCGTTTCGGTAGGCTCCGGGGGTCATGATCACGCGGCTCAACCGGGCGGAGATGCTGGACCTCTACTTCATGGATGCGCGGTGCAAACTGATCGAAATCGCGGCTTTTCTCGACCGGGTGGAGCGGGCGCCGGGGGAGGCGGATTTCCGCTGGCACGCCTTCCGGGAGGCGATGCGGCACCTGGAGGGTGCGGGAACGGACCGGGCCGAGCGCGTGCTGCTGGCGTTGAGCGATCCGACGACGGAGCCGATTGCGAAGGCGCCGGGAAAAGGGGCGGTGGGGGCGTGGCCGGGGGACGATGCGGCGCGGGGTGGAGCGTGAATCGGCGGGGCGGGTCGCGACGGGCCGGGCAGGCGTGGAAAGGGTCCCTTCCAAGGACGATTCGGGGAGGGGCGGAAGGGGGGTGCCGGGTGAAGATTGGCGTTGACAGGGGGAGGGGTGTATGGCCCGGACCGGCTTTTGCCTTGCGAAACCCCCTCGCTTTCTGATACTTCACGCGCCGCATGGCTGCCATCGGACGGTTTCAGCGGGGGGAAGAAATCTTCTACGCCAAGGTGGTGGACGGCGAGCTTTTCAAGCTCAAGGGCGACGTGTTCGGCTCGCCGTCGTTCGAGAAGAAGGCGACCCCGGCGAAGGGGTTGAAGCTGCTGACGCCGGTGGCCCCTTCCAAGGTGATCGCGGTGGGATTGAACTACGCGGACCATGCGCGGGAATCGGGGAAGGAACTGCCGAAGGAGCCGCTGTTCTGGTTCAAGGCGCCGACCTCGCTGATCCCGGACGGTGCCAAGATTGAGATTCCGTTTGCGACCCACCGGGTGGATTTCGAGGCGGAACTGGCGGTGGTGATCGGGCGGCGGGTGCGGAATGTGACGCCGGCGGCGGCGGCCCGGTACATTTTCGGGTACACGGCGGCGCAGGATGTGAGCGACCGGACCATTCAAAACGCGGAGAGCCAGTGGGCGCGGGCGAAGTCGTTCGACACGTTCACGCCGCTGGGACCGTACATCGAGACCAAGATCGACCCGCACGATCTTTCCATCCAGCTCTTCCAGAACGGCCAGCTGCGGCAGAACTCGAACACCAGCCAGCTCATCTTCAATTCCTACGATCTCGTGAGTTTCATCTCGACCAACATGACACTGCTGCCCGGGGACGTGATTCTGACGGGGACTCCGAGCGGCGTGGGGCCGATCCAAAGCGGGGACCGGCTCGAGGTGCGGATCCAGAACCTCGCTCCGCTGGTGAACATGGTGAAGTGAGGTCAAGGACCGCCTATGCGTTGGACACAGTCGTTGATTCCCACCCTCAAGGAGGCGCCGGCGGACGCGGAGATTCCGTCGCACCGGCTGCTGCTGCGGGCGGGGTTGTGCCGCAAGGTGACCGGGGGGCTCTACACCTTCTGCCCGTTGGGCCTGCGGGTGCTGCGCAAGATCGAGGGCCTGGTGCGGGAGGAGATGGACCGGGCCGGAGCGCTCGAAGTGCTGATGCCCGCCCTGCAGCCGCCAGAATTGTGGCAGCGCTCGGGCCGGTACGAGACCGCTGGCGATGTCCTGTACAAGGCGCGGGACCGGGCGCAGAAGGAATGGGTGCTCAGCCCCACAGCCGAGGAGGTGATCACCACCTTGGCGGCGGGGGAGGTGAATTCCTACCGGCAACTGCCGCTGAACTTCTACCAGATCAGCGTGAAGTTCCGGGACGAGATCCGGCCCCGCTTCGGGCTCATGCGGGCGAAGGAGTTCATCATGAAGGATGCCTACTCGTTCGATGTGAGCGACGAGGCGGCGATGGCCAGTTACCGGCGGATGTATGAGGCCTACACCCGGATCTTTGCACGCTGCGGTCTCCGGGCCGTGGCGGTGGAGGCGGACACCGGCGTGATCGGGGGGAACTACTCGCACGAGTTCATGGTCCCGGCCGAGACGGGCGAGAATGAGGTGGTGTACTGCGAATCGGGGGAGTACGCGGCCAACCTCGAGAAGGCCGTCAGCCGCGGCCCGGCCCTGCCGACGCCGACCGCTTCGACCGGGACCGCAACGGAACAGTTCGCGACGCCCGGGGTGGTGACCATCGAGGGATTGACGGCAGCCCCCTACCACGTCGAGGCGCACGCCCAGATCAAGACACTGGTCCATGTGGCGCAGGGTGCGCCGGTGCTGGTGCTGGTCCGTGGTGACGACACCTTGAACGAGGCGAAGCTGGCCGGGGCCTTGGGAACCACGGTGTTCCGTCCGGCCACCTCGGACGAGATCCACGCGGCGCTGGGGGCGCATCCGGGAAGCCTGGGGGCGGTGACATCCACCCTGACACGGTCGCAGCCACGGGTGTTGGCGGACGAGCAGTTGCGCGGCGCCTGCGGCATGACCACGGGGGCGAACGAGGATGGTTTCCACCTGCGCCACGTGGATGTGGAACGGGATCTCCGGGTGGACGTCTGGGCGGATTTGCGCACCGTGCGTGCCGGGGAGGCGTGCGTGCGGACGGGGCAGCCGCTGAAGCTCCAGCGGGCGATCGAAGTGGGCCATGTGTTCAAGCTGGGGACCCGGTACAGCGAGGCGCTGGAATCGTCGTTCCTCGACGCCGAGGGGAGGCGTCAGCCGACGGTCATGGGATGCTACGGGATCGGCGTCACACGGACTCTTCAAGCCATCATCGAGCAGTCGCACGATCGCGACGGGATCGTGTGGCCCATGAGCGTCGCGCCGTACGAGGTGCTTCTGACGCCGCTGGGCGCTGCGGGGAGCATCACCATGACGGTGGCCGAGGAATTGTACCGGGACCTGACCGCGGCCGGGATCGAGGTGTTGCTGGATGACCGGGACGAACGGCCTGGCGTGAAGTTCAAGGACGCGGACCTGATCGGGATCCCGTTGCGGGTGGGCATCGGGGAGAAGTCCCTGGCCAAGGGGGAAATCGAGTTGAAGCCGCGTGGCGGAGCGATGGAGGCGGTGAAGCGGGAGGAGGCCGTGGCGCGGATCGTGGCGCACGTGCGGGAGACGCTGGCCCGTTTGAAGCCTGAGCCCTGAGGTTTGAAGGCGGTGCGCGGGAAGGAATCAGGCGGGTCGGGTTGGGGGCTGTTGGATTTCGGCGAGGAGGCGACGAAGTTGGTCGTGGAATTCCTCGGCGACAATGTAGCCGAGGCACTGGGGGGCTCCACAGCGGCAGGGGTAGTCACGCCATTCGGCGAGATCGTAGCCGTAGTTGAAGGTGAGTTCCTCGCCGGGCGCGATGTCGCGCCGCGCATGGATCCAGATGCGCAGATCGTCGTCCATCTGTGCCTCGCAGTTCGGATCGCAACTGTGATTGAGGAACCGCGCCGGATTGGCAGGAACGCTGCCGTCCAGGTCCCACGTGTCGTCGAGGGTGAAGATGAAGGGGTTGCCGCCCTCGCAACGAGTGGCGGATTCGGCCTTGGAGATGCGCTCGCCGGTGTACTCAGCGATCAACGTGCCGGCAGGGACGGCGCACCGTGCAAAGGCGCCGTCGCCATGGATGCCGGAGTGGCGAACCAGGAAGTATGCGTTGATCGTCCCGGTGGTGTCGGGTTCGGTCGCGCTAAGGAGGGGATCCATGGAATGTCCGTGCGGGGGCAAACCACGCCAGAGAAGCGAACGCCCGGCAAGCCTTGGCGAAGCACCAAGTCATCATGCCGTGCATTCCCGAGTTGTAGGAAGAGGTGCGAGCTTCGACGAGCGCGGCATCGGAGGGCCGGGTTCCGCGAGGCCGCAATGGTGGGGTGCCTTGGGTTGCGGACTCGCAGGGTTCATCCTTCCGATTCGCTGCCTCGTTGGAGCCCGTCTGAAAACTGGAAGGGGCCCTGCAACGAGGGGTTTTGGTCCGGCAGTCGCGGGACGGCGAGGCCGGCGCATCCCCGCAGCGGGCTGTAACGGTCGGGTCAACGCAGGCCCAGGCCGATAGGACGGTCGCCCAAAGGGTTGTCGCGGAAAAGGCCGGCTGGCTTCGTTGCTCTCCGGTCATCCCGCGGCCGCGGGACTGGCGGGTAGGCTCCCTCGTCGCACCCATACCTCGGCGCGCTGCGGACTATCCCCAACACAGGGCAGTGGGGAACGGCGGTTGCATGTCCACGCTTTGGCGTGCCGTGGCTTGTGCAACTGGAGCGGGGAACTGGGTCGTGAGGGTGGCCGGCTGAGGCCGGGATACCGAACGGTGGAGCACCGGACAGGTGGATCCACTCGGTGACTTCGACTCAGACGAAGCCACTTACCCCACCGCATCGACACGGAGATCCCGCAGCACAGTGAGCCCCGGGATTGGGGCGCCTCGAATGATCCGCGCGCCGCTCTTGCGCCGCTTGCCGAACTTGTCCCGGTGCCGCTCCCACATCTGGTCCACAAACTCCTTCGAGCCCAGGAACACTCCGTCGGTCATGTGCCGGATTCGCAGCCGCAGGATCTGGCCCAGCGGCAGCTCGCCACCCCGCGCCAATTCCGCCCGGATCGCCTCCGGATCCAACACCCGCTTGTCGCTCCGTCCCGACGTCCCGCCAATCACATAGAGGGCCAGGCGATATTCTGCTGACGCCGCGCTCCAGTCGGAGGTCCCCAAAAAGCCCATGATTCCACGGCGGATGA
>JAHCBA010000082.1 GCA_019634625.1 Verrucomicrobiia bacterium | reverse complement strand
GCCACATCCTGCGCGACGTGTGGGGACAAGGCCACGAGAATGATACCCATTACCTCCGAGTCTATATCGCTCACTTACGCGAAAAGATCGAAGCCGACCCTTCGCGCCCACAACTCATCGCGACCGAACCAGGCGTGGGGTATCGGCTGCTTGAAGGTTGACGGAGCAAACCCGTGGTCAGAACTGAGAATTTGACAAATCGGGGCCCGAGAATCGGCGGGGGAGTCAAATGTCAAATTCAGAGATCTGACCCCGGGGCTTCCCAGGCGTCGCCGGCGGCGAGGCGGTCGGCGAGTTGCCGATAGACGGCGCGGAGTCGGGAGCGGGAGGGGCGGGGTCCGGTGGCGCGGAGGATGCGCTCGGCCAGGGTGCCCTGTTCGAGGATGCGGTCGATCCAGGGGCGCCAGGGGGCGCCCTGGGTACCGGCGAGGGTAAGGAGGTGCCGCCACAGGTCGCGGACGTTCCAGCGCCTGGCGGGGTCGGCGGAGAAGGCGCGGAGGATGGCAGGTTGGCTGACGCGGGCCCGGGCGCCGATCCGTGTGGCCCGGCGGAGCAGGTCGGCGAGGTCGTCGGTGGACGCGCGACGCTGGGCGGCGGCCGGGGAGAGGGAGTGGTCGGTGAGGAGTCGGAGGACGGCGACGATGGCCTGGAGGATGGCGAGGTCGGCGGCGGGACATTCCTGGATGTCGAGGACGCGGATCTCGATGGTGCCGCGGTCGAACCGGGCGATGGCGCCGCGGGCATTGGCCCATTCGTGGTGGAGGACGCCTTCGGGATCGTGGGGGGCGAGGTCGCGGTAGATCTGCTCGAGGATGCGACGCCGGTAGGCGGCGGGGGAGGGGATGGATTCGGGAACGACCTGGCCCGAGACCGAGGGGATGCGGGCGCAATTGCGGCGGTACTCGGCGAGGCGCTGGTCGAGGTTGGGGGCGGGCCGGCCCTCGATGAACGGGGAACTGGCGGCCAGGGCGGGCAGGAGCGGAAGGAGGAGCCGGATGGCGGTGTGGAGCCGTTCGAATTCGGAGTCGTCGGCGAAGGGGAGGTTGAGGTGGGTGGACTGGAGGTTGGTCCAGCCGTGGCCGCGGCAGTCGAAGATGCGGTCGAAGGCCCGGTAGATTTCCCCGCATTCGTGGGGCCAGAGGCGGCTTTCGCGGTGGGGATCCATCCACGGGTGCATGGCGGTGGGGAGGAGGCGGGCCCCATCTCGGGCGAGCAGATCGTTGATGTGGCGCACCTCGGCCTGGAAGGCGCGGTCGAGACCTTCGAGGCGGGTGGCGGGCTGGCCGGTCTTGAGTTCGATGAGGTGGAGGGCGAGTTCGTTGGACCAGGCGAGGGGCCCGCGGGTGACGCCGTCTTCGACGGTGCCGCCGGCGTGGCGGATGAGGCGGTCGGCCCAGGGGCGCACCCGGAGGGTGCGGGCATCGACGATCATGTATTCGAGTTCGACCCCGAAGCGCTCGAAGAGCGGGAAGGAGGGCATCAGTCGTCCCTCCGTCCCTCGCGTTGGGAGTCGAGGCGTTTGAGGAAGACTTCCATGACGCGGTCGTAGAGGGAGCGGCGGAGCATCTTGTCCTCGACGCCGGCATCGATGCTGGGGTTGTCGTTGATCTCGATGACGCGGCATTGGCCGGCGGCGACCTTGAGGTCCACGCCGTAGAAGCCGTTGCCGATGAGATTGGCGGCGCGGAGGGCGGTCTGGACGACGCGCTGGGGGGCCATCTCGATGGGGAGGGTTTCGAAGTCGCCGAGGTGATCGTCGCCGCTGGCCGCGTTGTTGTAGATCTGCCAGTGGTTGCGGGCCATGAAGTATTTGCAGGCGTAGAGGGGGCGCCGGTCGATGATGCCGATGCGCCAGTCGAAGTCGGTGCGGAGGAATTCCTGGGCGATGAGGAGGTCGGACATTTCGAGGAGTTCCTCGACGCGGGCCTGGTATTCGGCTTCGGATTCGACCTTGATCACCCCCTGGGAGAAGGAGGAGTCGGGCTGCTTGAGGATGATGGGCAGGCCGAGGGCGGTGCGGACTTCGTCGATGTTGTCGCGGTGCAGGATGCGGGTTTTCGGGGTGGGGATGCGATGGCGGGCGAGGAGTTCGGCGAGGAAGACCTTGTTGGTGCACTTGACGATGGACTCGGTGTCGTCGATGACGACGAGACCCTCGGCCTCGGCGCGGCGGGCGAAGCGGTAGGTGTGATGATTGACCGCGGTGGTGGCACGGAGGAAGAGGGCGTCGAACTCGGCGACCCGGCCGTAGTCGTCCTTCTCGATCAGTTCGACGGACATGCGGAGGCGCTCGGCGGCTTCGACGAAGCGTTCGATGGCCTTGTCGTCGGAGGGCGACTTCGGGCTGCCGGTTTCGCGGAGGATGGCGAGGTTGTACCGGGGTGGGATGGGACGTTCGGGGAGGGAGCTGGGGCGGCTGAAGTAGTCGCGGGCGAGCTGGAGGACGGTGGGCCAGTGGGTGTCGGGGACCTCGTTGGTCGAGATGGCGCCGAGGCTGCGGATTTCCCAGCCGTCGTCGCCGCGGACGAAGTGGACGCGGAGGAGGGGGACGGGAAAGAGGTTGTAGAGGGCGCGGGCGAGGCGGTCGTAGCGGGACGTGATGTTGCGGGAGAAATAGATGGAGAGTTCGAAGCGGCGCCCCTGGAGGTGGGCGAGGGAATCGTGGACCAGGTCCTCGAGATCGCCGGAGAAGGCGCGGGCCAGGGACTGGAACTTGAGGTCCTGGGTGGTGGCGATCCGGGGCAGGGGTTTGTGGCCGCGGGCCTCGGCGAGGAGGGAGACGTAATAGCCGCCGCTCTGGTAGCGGTAGGAGCGGCAGAGGTTGTACACGCGACCGTTGCGGATGGCGGAGTAGCGCGGGTCGGTCAGGTAGGCCCGGGCGGGCACCACGGAGACTTCAGGGAGATCGAGCGGCCATTGCTCGGGGTCGTCCACGACGCAGAGGATCTGGGGCATGGGAGATCGGGGTTGCCGGGGGTTGGGGAGGCGTTGGAGTCGGGTCCGCGTGGTCCCGGCTGCGTGGCGATTCAGCCGTCGAGAGGGCGGAGCCGGATGGGATCGGTAAACGGTGAGGTCCGGAGACGAGCGCCGCCCTTGGAGCCGGGGGGATTCATCGATGGCCGGCCGTCATGTTGGGGAAGCGGGCGGGCGGATGACTAACAGATTGCCGTCGTAGGTCAATACCCCGAGGAGGATGGCATTGAGGAGCCGGCTCATCGGGACTTCGTAGCAATGGTCGTCGCTGAGGGGGTTGGCGAGGTAGGGGTCGGCCACGAGGACCGTCTGCGTGTCGGCATGCCAGCCATGGAGGACCACGAAGTGGCCGAGGGGTTCGCCGCGGATGTCGTCATCCTCGCCGGTCTCGGGGATTTCCCGGGGCGACCGGTAGAGGAAGGTGGCGCTGAGGCCGGTGAGGATCGGCGTTTCGCGCGTGAGGTAACGCTCGATCAGGGTGCTGGTGACGTCTTCGAACCGCACGTCACCGCCCTGCTCGACGAATTCCAGATAGGCCTGGGTGGCCTCCTGACGTTTGCCGGTCCGGCAGGCGACCTGGCGGCGGAGTTTGTCCTGAAGATCCTGGGGAACCGGGTGAAACCAGGACGGATCGAAGACGCGCAGGTTGCAGGAATAGAGGGTGACCTCGTAGCCGCGCCGGAGGGCATGGGTGCCCAGCATGACGGCCAGGGTGCCGCCGCCCTCGACGGAGGGGATCTCGGCGATCAGCCGGTCCAGTTCGACCGCGTCACCGTAGTAGGCGTAGATCGCCTGCAGGCAGGTGGGGCCGCAGGAGGTGTCGGTGGGTTGCGGCTGAATGGGCACCTGCAGCCGCAGGCGCCGCGGGGGAGGTTTGGCGGACATGGGAATGACAGCCCGGACGCGCAAGGGTCGGTCTCACCGTTGCCGGACATGACATCCGGATAACAGAGGGATGGGGGGAGGAGCAAGGTTGGCGGCGAAACCCGGGGTCAGATCTGTGAATTTGACAAATCGGGTTCCGAGACTCGGAGGGGAAGGCAAATGTCAAATTCAGAGATGTGACCCCGGGACGACGGACCGGGGGATGGTTGGGGACGTGACAGGCGGCGGGGGGGCCGTAGGGTATCGGGACGCTTGCCGAACGCGGGCGAACGAACTCATGACCAAGTCTTCCCGTACCCCTTCGGGCCCGACCGGGCCGGCGGAGGGAGGTTCCAGAATGTGGGTGTGGATTGTGGCGGGCACGGTGGCGGTGCTGGCGCTGGCGGTCTTTTCGTCGCGGCGACCCGCGGCGCCGGCCGGCGCGGAGCCGGCACCGGCGACGGACCGGGGCGGCCGGGCGGAATCCGGTGGCGACCGGGCCTGGGCGGGGGGTCAGGCCGAACCCCACGCCGCACGGTTGCTGAGGTCGCGATCGGGCGGGGTGGGGGTGGTTCCGGAGGCGGTGGTGGCGGACAAGGTGGCGACGTTTGCGCGGGGACGCCGGCAATTGGCGGAGGATTACGCGCGGCACCTGGGGATCGCGGTGCCGCCCCAGGTGGAGGAATTCCTGATGGCGGCGGAAGGCGGCAACTGGGACGAGGTGAAGACGCTGTTCAACACGCTGTCGGCGGAGCGGGAGCGGCGGCGCGGGGAGGCGGAGTTCGAGGCGTTGTGGCCGCTGGTGCGGGAGACCTACGGGGTGTCGCAGGCGGCGCAGTCGTGGCCCGCGGGCGAGTTGCTGAACTACGGGGAATCGCTGCTGGGCTCGTTGCGGCCGGGAACGGTGTATATCGCGGGGACGGACGACGCGCGGTATGTGCCGATGCTGATGGGGGAGACGGGCGGCGGGGACCGTCCGGTGATCCTGCCGCAGAACGCACTGGCGGACGCGAGTCAGCTCGACTACCTGGGCTACCTGCACGGGGGCCGGCTGGCGACGTTGAGCCGGGACGATCTGCAGCAGGTGTTCAGCGAGTTCGTGCAGGCGAACGCGTCCGAAGGGGCGGCGCAGGGAGGCGGGGCGGTGACGATTCCCGGGCCTGCGGCCCTGGCGGGATTGAACGAGAAGCTGGTGCGGTTGTTGATGGAGCGGAATCCGGCGCTGCCGTTCGCGCTGGAGCAATCGGTGGCGATGCCCGGGCTGGCGGCGCAGGCGATGCCCTTGGGGCCGGTTCTGGAACTGCCCGGGCCGGGAACGGCGGCGGTGGGAGTCGAGGCGCGGGCGGCGGGGTCGTTGCAGTTCTGGCAGGACACGGCGCAGCGGTTGCAGGCGGATGCGAGTCTGCCGCCCGATGCGCCGGCGCGGGCGGCCTACGCGCAACTGGCGACCGGGCAGGCGGCGCAACTGGCCCGACAGAACCTGCACGCGGAGTCGGAGCAGGCGTACCGGCTGGCGCGGGACATCGCGCCGGGATCGCCGGACGCGGTGGGGAAGCTGGCGGCGTATCTGGCGGAGCGGGGGCGTCGGGCGGAGGCGTACCAGGTGATCGAGGACTTCTCGATGCTGGAAGACCACTACCGGTTCATGGCGGACGAACTGCGTCGGGCGGTGGACGAAGCGTCGTCCGCGCCCAATCCATGAAGGTGGAGGGGGGCGGCATGTGGGCGGGGCGGGCGGCGGCTCCGGGGTCCGGGGGGACCTTGGGGCGTCCGATGAAGGTGAGGTAGCGCCACAAGCCGGCGCAGGCGTTGCGCGTGCTGTCGTGGTCGGCGATGAAGCGGGTGCGCAGCGCGGGCCCGAGATGCGGTTCCATGCGGACGTGATGGAGGCTCATCCAGCGGCGGAAGGCGGGGACCGGGGAACCGGCGAAGTCCACCACGGCGAGGCAGCCCTCCGGATCGAGGTCGGCCGCGGCGGCGTCGAGAGTGGTTTCCCAGCCCGGATTGATCATGGTGAGGCAGTAGGAGAAGACGATCAGGTCCGGGCGGAGCGGAAGCTGGCCGGGTTGAAGGTAATAGGCGGGGACGAGGGTGATGCGGGATCCGAGGGGGCGAAGTTTGCGCCGGGCCACTGCGAGCATGGCGGGGCTGCCGTCGAGTCCGAGGAGCCTGGCCTGGGGGAAGGCGCTGGCGAGTTGGAGCAGGTTCGTTCCGGTCCCGCAGCCGATCTCGAGGATGCGGGTGGGGCGACAGGTGCTGGCGAGGTGCCGGATCAGGGCACGGCGTCCGAAGAGGAAGGTCCAGCGCGTGGCGTCATAGACGCGGGAATGGAACGCATAGTAGCGGCGGAGGGCGCGGGCGTTGTCGGATTCCCGGTCGGGGGTCACAGGACTTCCGCGAGGTAGAGGCTGCCGTAGGTTCCGACGCGATCGGTCCGATGGAGGGGGTCGGTCCGGTCGGGATGGAACCGCAACCGGTTCACGGCGAATTCAGGGAGGTAGTTGACGCGGGGCGCTGCGGAGCGGAACAGGATGCGGGTACCGGGGCGGCTGTTGGCGAGAATCAGGTGCCATTCCCGGGCGAGGGCATCGGGATCGTGCCAGGCGAGCCAGTCCTGGTGATCCAGCAGGACGTAATGGGAGTAGGGGGCGGGATGATGGGCAAGGAAATCGGACAGGTATCCCGTGTGGGTGTGGATGCGTGAGGCGCGTTGGCGGAGAGGGTTGAAATGGGCGGGCTGGAGGTAGGCTGGCGAGCAGTCGGTGGAGTAGGAGCCGGTGACGTACACGCGCCAGAAGTAATTGTCGCGCATGGGCACGGCGGTGGCGACATGGCGGAGTTTTTCGCGGATGTAGCCGGGCACGCCGTCGGTGCGGTGTTCGACCATGAGGCGGGCCTGGGGGCGGGGCACTCCGAGGAGGGAAAGGGTGAGGGGTTGGCGGACGAGCCAGGCGGTGAAGAGGTTCCAGAAGAGGGGTTCGAGGCGGTCGAAGGCCTCCTGCTGCTCCCCGAGGGAGCCGGCGTGGAGGAGACGTTCGAGGTCGCGCCAGAGGGCGGGCCTGGGGCGGAGGACAAGGGTTCGGAGGAGCCATGCCACGTTGCCGGACGAGCCGTGATAGTAGAAGGAACGTCGGACGGCGCCGCCGTTGAAGTAATGGCGTTTGGCCGACCAGAAGGCGCGGGTGGGGGTGGTCAGGAAGGGAGCCAGTTCGTCGAGGAGGGCGTTGAATCCGGGATGAGCGCCTTCGCCAAAGACGCGGCGGAAGTCGTCGAACCCGCCGCGGGCGATCAGGGCGAGCTTGAGTTCCAGGAGGGCGATCTGACGGGGGTTGACGTCGATGGCGTGGATTTCGGCGGGGTCGTCGAGGAGATAGTCGAGGGCGTTGCAGCCCGCGCTGGCGATCATCACGACGCGGCTCGATGAATCGAGTTCAAGGAGGGCGCGGTCGATGCGGGGATCCTCCCAGCAGGTGTTATAGACGAGGCGATGACGGTGATTGCGGTGGAACAGGTGGTCATGGGTCCAGGCACGCCAGCGCGGGGTCGGGGCCGGGACAGGCGACGAGTCGCGCGACGGGTGACGCGACGGGGCGGGAACAGCCGCGGAAGGCAGCGGCGGCCGGGCGGGCAAGGCGACCATTGGGGACTCACGCTAGGAGGGGGTGCGGGGGCGGGGCAATGGACGTTCTGGTGACGACTCCGCGGCGGCGAGGCATCGAACGCAGAGGAGGGTGGGCTTGCGTGGCGGGGCGGGTTGGCGACTGAATGCGGCATGATGCGTGTGGGCACGACCGGAAGCGTGTGGCGGGGTCGGAATGTCATGCGGGGGTGGCTGGCCGGGTTGGCGGGCGTCGTGGCGGGGGGGGCGATCGGGGGCATGACCGGGACGCCGGCGGGGGCGGCCGAGCACTGGCGGGTTCCGGGCGAGTGGATCGAGGCGCGGATGGATCGGGAGAGGCGGGAGGTGACGTTGCGGTTTCGGGACCGGACGTTGCTGGTGTACGGGATCCGGCGGGAAGGCGCCGGGCCGGGGGTGGTGGCGCTGCACACGTTGCGGGGCGAGAACGTGCTGGAGGGCGGGTTGGGCTGGGGTTGGGAAGGCGGCCGGGTGCCGGGTGCAGCATGGGAGGCGGACGCGCCGACGATCGAGGTGTCCAGGGACGAGGACGGACCGCCGCGGGCCACGGTGCGGGAGACCCTGCGTTGGCGCGTGGGGGAGGGGGCGTTGGCGTTGGAGGTGCGGGAGTCGAGGACGCTGGGGGTGACGGTTGAGCCGGGATGGGAGGAGGTTCGGGTGGACTGGGAATCGAGGGTGGAGGCTGCGGGGGACGGGGCGATGAAGTCCGGGCGGAGTTGGGGGTTGGCCGGGGACTGGGCGGGGTTCGAGGGGTGGGGATTCGATGCGTCGGAGAAGTCGTGGGATCTGGCGGCGGGGACCAAGAATTGGGACTCGGAGTGGGTGGCGGTGGCGTCGCGACTGGGCGGACGCGAGGCGATGGTGGTGCATGCCGTGGCGGTGCGGGGGGAGGAGGGGAAGAGGGCGCGATGGAGGGTGGCCGGAGTTGGAGGGGGCGGGGTGAGGGTGGAGTGTGGGGTGGAGGGGCGGGGACCGGGATGGTGGAGTCGCTACCGGGTGCTGGTGTATCCGGCGCACCAGAACGCGGCGTTTGTGGCGGAGCGATTGGGCGTCGAGGGTGGGGGCGATGGCGTCGAGGGAGGGGGCGATGGCGTCGAGGAGGGGGATGAGGCGCCATGAAAAACCCCTCGTCCCTGGGGGCCGGGGGCGAGGGGTTGGAAGGGGGCGGGGCCTATTCCTGGAGCCGGTGCGAAGCCGGGTTCAGGCGTGTTTGGCGACCTCGGCCCAGTTGACGACGTTCCACCAGGCCTTGAGGTAGTCGGCGCGTTTGTTCTGGTATTTGAGGTAGTAGGCGTGTTCCCAGACATCGCAGCCGAGGATGGGTTTGCCGGCGCAACCGGCGATGGCCTGGCCCATGAGGGGATTGTCCTGGTTGGCGGTGCTGGCGATTTCGAGTTTGCCCGCGGCGTTGCGCAGGAGCCAGACCCAGCCGCTCCCGAAGCGGCCGAGGCCGGCGGCTTCGAACCTGGCCTTGAAGTCGTCGAAGCTCCCGAAGGTGGCGGCGATTTCGTCGGCGAGGCCGCCGGAGGGGGCGCCACCGGAGCCGGGCCCCATGGTCCGCCAGAAGAAGGTGTGGTTCCAGTGACCGCCGCCATTGTTGCGGACGGGACCACGGATGGCGTCGGGGACGGAGGCGAGATCGGCGATGAGGGCGTCGAGGGACTTGGCCTCGAGGGCGGGCTGGCCGGCGAGGGCCTTGTTGAGGTTGTCCACGTAGGCCTTGTGATGGCGCCCGTGGTGGATTTCCATGGTGGCCGCGTCGATGACGGGTTCGAGGGCGTTGGGGCCGTAAGGAAGAGGAGCGAGTTCGTGTGCCATACCAGTGATCAGTTGATTCCCTGTTGAGATGGCCGGGGCCGTGAGGGCGTCCGGCGACGAGGGGGCATTGTAGCGGGGCGCACCGCAGGCTCAAGCACCGCGGCGGAGGCTGGCGATGCACTCGACGTGCTGGGTCTGGGGGAACATGTCGAGCGGGGTGACCTGTTCGAGGCGGTAGCAGCCGTCGGCGCAGAGAAGTTTGAGGTCGCGAGCGAGGGTGGCGGGGTGGCAGGAGACGTAGATCACCTGGGCCGGAAGGGTCTCGCGGAGGGCGCGGAGGAAGGGAGGCGCGCAGCCGACGCGCGGGGGATCGATGATGACGGCGGTGTGGTCCGGGGGGAAACGCTGGAGCAGGGCGGGGATCCATTCCTCGGCGGGGCCGGCGATGAAGTCGCCGTTGGTGGCGCCGCGGAGTTCGAGATTGCGGCGGGCGGCCTTGATGGCGGACTTGTCGATCTCCACGCCGGTGAAGCGCTCGACCACGCCTGCACATTCGAGGGCGAAGAAGCCGACGCCGCAGTAGGCGTCGATGAGATAACGGATGCCGGCGGCGCGGAGACGCTGGCGGACGGTTTCGACGAGGTTGGGGAGGAGATGGAAATTGTTCTGGAAGAAGGAATCCGGCGGGACTTCCCAGCCGTCGGGGGCGAGGCGGAGGGTGACCTTGATGCCGCCCTTGGGCGGGGGGTGGGCGCGGACCTGGGTGAGTTGCTCGTTGAGGGCGGGTTCGGCGATGGGACAGGACGGGACATCCACGACGAGGCGGTTGTCGGCGCGGATGAAGCCGACGACGAGACGTTGGTTGGGTTTGTCCCACTGGCTGCGGACCATGATGCGGTTGCGGTAACCGTAGGGGACGGGGCAGGGGACAACGGGATCGATGGGGGCGTCGTGGAAGCCGCCGAGGCGATCGAGGAGTTCGGTGACCTGGCGCTGTTTGAGGCGCAGTTGGGCGTCGTAGCGGAGGTGCTGGTACTGGCAGCCGCCGCATTCCCCGAAGAGGGAACAGGCGGGGTTGACGCGGTCCGGCGACGGATCGAGGACCTGGATGAGGCGGGCGCGGGCGAAGTGCTTTTTGACCTCGACGAGTTCGGCTTCGATGCGATCGCCGGGGGCGGTGAAGGGAATGAAGACCACGAAGCCTTCGGTGCGGGCCACGCCGTCGCCGCCGTAGGCGAGACTTTCCACCGCGAGTTGGAGGCGGTCGCCGGGTTGGTGGGCCACGTCGCTGAGCATGTCGGAGGGGCCGGGCTTACCATGAATCCACCCGGGTCTCCAAGCGCGGGGCCTGTGAAATTCGGGTTTTGCGGGGTGCGGAGACGGCGCTACTGTGCCGGCCTTCGGCGGAGGGCCGCCGGGCATCCGAACGCATCCGAGTCACCTCCATCACCCGCCATTTCCGTTCCATGGACAAGTTCCGCACCTTTCCGCCGTTCAGCCTGACGCGCCTGTTGAAGACCACCTTTGCACCGAAGGGCGGGGAGCGTGTGGCGGTCCTGATCGATCTGCCCGACCCTCGGGGGGTGGTTGGGTTTGCGTTCCTGAAGGATGAGTCGCTGACGATCCAGGGCCACGCCCACCGGGTGTTCTACGAAGGGTTGCGGCAGGGGGTGTTGCAGGAGCTGGGGCTCGAGGGCGGCGACCTCTATGCGTACCAGATCACGGGCGGGAGCAATCTGGATCTTCCCGATCGATGCGTCGCTCCGGACGGGCGCGAACTGAGTCTCGAACGGGATGTCTATCCCCGCTATCAGATCATCCTGTGCATCTCGACCTATTCGGCGACGGCGCCGCTGACGGCCTTCGCCAGGCGGTACGGATTTCGGGGGGCCACCCTGCACGGGCTCAATGAGATCATCCTTCGGACGGGGTTGGCCGTGGACTACGACGAGGTCAGCGTCCAGGCCGAGAAGCTGCGCCTCGGGATGACCCGGGCCGACGGTTTTGAAATCGACTTCGAGGTGGCTGGGCGTCTCCTGACCTTGCGGATCGCCACCGGGCGGCAGGAGGCGCAGAAGAGCCACGGACTTTGCCGCGGCGATGTCCCCGACGTCGCCAACCTGCCCGCCGGCGAAGTGTATTTCGTTCCCACCGGGGCCGAGGGGGAATTCCCCATGCGCTACGAGGATGGCACGGTGGGGGTGATGGAGGTGCGCGACGGCAGGATTCAACGGGCGCTGCCGCTGCTCGGCAACCCCGCCACAGTCGAGGCGCACAACGCCAAGCTGGCCTCCGACCCGGTGACCGGGGAGATCGGTGAACTCGGGTTCGGGACGCAGGATCTGCCGCCGTCGGGGCGTGACATCCAGGATGAAAAGGTGCTCGGCACGGTCCATGTCGCGACCGGGCGCAGCGATCATCTGGGGGGGCATTTGACGCCCGACAAGTTCGCACGGGCCGGCAATGCGACCCACGACGACATTCTCTTCGCGCCGCACAAGACGCCCGAGATCCGGGTGGCCGAGGTTCGGATGGACCGGGACGGTCGCCGGACCGTGGTGCTGGAGAACTATCAGCCGGCGGCGTATCTTCGGCAGCTTCTGGCCGCCTGAATTCCGAAGTTTTCCTGAGTCGCGTGACGCCCTATTACGAGAGCGACCGGGCGGTTGCCGAGTATCTGCTGTTTCATTACGGCGACGACGGCGTGATACTGCCGTGGTCGTTCGGGCCCCGTGACGCGCTGGGATTTCCGGTGCGATGCGTTCGCGACTGCGTGCTGACGGAACGGCTTGGCCCGACGGCCCGGGCCCTGGATCTGGGATGCGCGGTGGGGCGGTCCGCCTTTGAACTGGCGCGACACTGCGGTTCGGTCACGGCGGTGGATCTGTCGTCGCGGTTCGTCGAGGCGGCGCGGCGCCTGCAGCGGGACGGCATGCTGGAGTACCCGGTCCAGGTGGAGGGCGAGGTGACCGTGAAGGCAATAGCGAGGGTTCCGGATGGCGTGGATGCCGGAAGGGTGCGGTTCGGGGTGGGCGATGCGCTGGCGTTGGGGCCGGATCACGGCGATTACGATGTCGTGCTGGCGGCCAACCTGCTGGATCGGGTGCCGCGTCCGCGCGCCCTGCTTGAAGGGTTCGCAAGGCTGGTGAAGACGGGAGGGCAGTTGGTGCTTACGTCGCCGTACACCTGGCTTGAAGAGTACACCCCTGCCCAGGAATGGCTGGCTCGGGACGGGCAACGCGCTTCCGAGCGATTGGCGGAAGACCTGCCGGGATTCCAGCGAGTCCGTCGGCTCGATCTCCCGTTTCTGATCCGCGAGCACGCGCGGAAGTACCAGTGGAGCGTGGCCGAGGCGACGGTGTGGATGCGTCAGGATCCGGGGCGCTGACTTGTTTGAAGCGACCTACCCCACTGCATCCACTCGCAGATCGCGCAACACGGTCAACCCCGGGATTGGGGCGCCATGAATGACCCGCGCGCCGCTCTTGCGCCTCTTGCCGAATTTGTCCCGGTGCCGTTCCCACATCCGGTCCACGAACTCCTTCGATCCCAGGAACACACCGTCCGTCATGTGCCGGATCCGCAACCGCAGGATCTGGCCCAGCGGCAGTTGACCGCCCCGCGCCAGTTCCGCCCGGATGGCCTCCGGGTCCAGCACCCGCTTGTCACTTCGTCCTGACGTCCCGCCAATCACGTAAAGCGCCAGGCGATATTCTGCTGACGCCGCGCTCCAGTCGGCTGCGCCCAGAAAGCCCATGATTCCGCGGCGGATGACCTTGTCGCCGGTGAGGGCGGCGGCGTAGCCGCAGAAGCGGTAGTCCTTGGGATCGTTGACCAGGCCGGCACGGACGGGGTTGAGGTCGATGTAGGCGGCGATGGCGCGGAGGGTGCTGGGACAGTCCTCCACC
>JAHCBA010000081.1 GCA_019634625.1 Verrucomicrobiia bacterium | reverse complement strand
GGCCCGTCCACTCCCAGTTCCAGGTCACCTTGACACCACTGCACCAAGGATTCAGCATCAGGGCATGCGGTTATCGGTCAACCTGGATGACGATCTCTATGCCGTGGCAAAGTCGTTGGCGAAGGCCGATGACACGTCCGTGAGTGCGGCCGTCAATTCCCTGATTCGCAAAGCCTTGCAGACGGTCCCGCAAGGCGGTCTCCCTCCTCATGACAGCACAAGGCTTCCCGTGGTCCGGGGACGCCGGTTCGTGACTCCGGAGGACGTCGATCGCATGGATCGCGTGGATGAAGCCCCACCCGTCGTCGCGCCCCACCCATGATCTGGTTGCCCGACGGAAACGCGCTGATCTCCCTCGTCCTGCAATCCCATTCCCACCATGATCGCGCCCGGGCGTGGTTTCGCGACGAGGTGCGCGGATTCGCAACGTGTGTGATCACCCAAGGGACGTTGCTTCGCGTGCACATGCAGGCTGCGGAGGATGGCTCGGCCGCCGCCGCCTGGGAGACCCTTCGCCAGCTCTGTGCCCACCCAGCCCACACATTCTGGCCCGACAGTTTCGGTTATCCTGAAGTGGCCCATGCACACCTCCAGGGCGCCAGGCAGGTCACCGATGCCTGGTTGGCCGAACTGGCCAGACGTCGGGGCGCGCGGGTGGCCACCTTCGACAAGGCCTTTGCCATGCTGCATCCCGATGCAACACGCCTGATTCCCTAGAGCCAGGATCACGACCCCCAGAATGAAATTGGCCGGGGACCCGAACCCACGCACGATACCCCGCCATGACCCGACGCCTCGCCCTGTCTCTCGCCGTGGCCTTGCTGGCCACCGCCTCTCCGCGCGCGTCCGATTCCGCCGCCCCGGAACCCGCCCACAACACCCTTTCTCCCGTGGAAAAAGCCGCGGGATGGCGGCTCCTGTTCGATGGCCGCACCCCCGCCGGCTGGCGCGGCTTCAAGAAGGAGGGCTTCCCCGAGCGGGGCTGGATCATTGAGGACGGCTGCCTCCGTCACCTCGGCGACGGCCGCGGCGGCGATCTCATCACGGTCGAGACCTTCTCCCACTACGAATTCGCCTTCGACTGGTTGATCCATCCCGGTGGCAACAGCGGCGTGAAATACTTCATCACCGAGGAACGCAGCGGCGCCATCGGACACGAATACCAGTTGCTCGGTCCCCGCACCCAGCGGGAGGCCCTGCGCACCCCGCGTCACCAGGCAACAGGCGCCTTCTACGACATCGCCCCGGTCTCCACCAACGCCCTGCCCCGCCCGCCCGGCGAATGGAACCACTCCCGCCTCATCGTCCGCGGCCATCACATCGAACACTGGCTCAACGGGGAACAGGTCCTCGCCTACAGTCTCGACGACCCCGTCATCCAGGAGTCCATCGCGGCCAGCAAGTTCAAGGACGTCCCCGGCTTCGGCACCCACTTTCCCCACCACCTGCTCCTCCAGGATCACGGAGGCGACATCCGCTTCCGCAACCTGAAGCTGCGCCCCCTCGAACCCTGACCCCCGGACCGTCGCAAGCCGGCACCCGCCCTCCCCCGGTCCTCCGGGCGGACGACTCTCAAGGCCGCGAACGCCTGGCCCGCCGGTCGGCCATCACGATCAACCCCACCGCACCGCCCAAAAGCAGCAGCATCCGGCCGCCATCCGCCACCCGCACCGACCCCTCCCGCCCATACACCGCGATGTGCGTGATCTTGTGCGCCTTGCGACCGTTGGCTGACGCCGGATGGTTGAAAATCAGATCGTTCCAGACCTGCAGCGAGTCGTACTTGTCCGGATCCCAGCCGCTCAATTCCCACACGACGTAGGTGTTCGCGGCCTTGATCGCCAGAAACAGGATCGACGGCCTCGCAGCTTCTGGATCAAGGGTCAGCGTGGCCCCCAGCCCGTCCTTGTCGAACGTAACCCCAAACAGCGACGTCACCCCGTCCCCAACGGTCTTGCCATCGTCCCCCCGGGTCACCATGAACAGGAGCGGCGCCTCCTCGTACACCTTCGGCGGCATGGGGGATCCCTTGCCAACCAGTTCCCCCTGCGTGTTGACCTTGAATGGAACCGCCCATGCAGATGTTGCCAAAGCCATCAGGACCACCCCGACCCAGCCTGCCCGGCAACACCTGGAAAATGCCAATGACTTCATCTCCCCCGGTCCATCGGCACGACCGGGAAAGACTTGAGCCGTCTTGTCGGCTCCCGTTCAGACCCCCCAGCCGTCGCGGTACTCGCGCTTCAGAAAGGCGTTTGCCTCAGGGAGGTTGGTGATCCGAAACGCCGCCGGATCCCACTCGATCGCCGCCCGCGTCAGCCGGTCCCGAAGTTCCACCCGCAACGCGATGTTCCCCAGCAGCACGGTCTCGGCCAAAGGCCCCGCCCAGTCGAAGTGCGAACCCGCCCTGCCTCCGCCCTTGCAGCTCTCCGCCCACTCCAGGTAGGCGCCCTGGGGCACCCGCGGAATCCACTCCCGAATCGTCCCCACCTCCATCCGCCGCCGCTCTGGATAAACCCGCCTGCCAAGAATGAATCCCTCCGTCCCGATGATCAGCCGCCCGGTCGGCCCCAGCGCCTCGTCATCCTCCAGTCCCGGCGGACGCGACGGACGCAGGCCCCCATCGTACCAGGTCAACGTCATGGGCGGCATCGCCACCCCGCCCGCCTCCACACCGGAAAGCCCTGCCACCTGATAATTGTTCGCCTGCGGTGCCACCCCCCGCGCCGGAAACCGGTAGGTCACCATCGACGCCAGCGGGTACGTCTCCCTGTTCACCCGCGCCGAACTCGCCTGCACCGACACCGGCGCCCCCAGCTTGAGCGCCCGAAACACCGGGTCGAACGAATGACATCCAATGTCCCCCAGCGCGCCCGTCCCGAAATCCCACCAGCCGCGCCACCGAAACGGCGCATAAACCGGATGGTACGGCCGCATCGGCGCCGGCCCGATCCACAGGTCCCAATCCAGTTCCTCCGGCACCGCCGGCTCCTCCTTCGGCCGGTCGATCCCCTGCGGCCAGTACTCCTCGAACAATCCCCGCGACGGACGGTCGGTCCAGAGATGCGCCTCGGTCACCTGCCCGATCGCCCCGCCCCAGATCAGCTCGCACAACCGCCGCGTCTCCTCGCTGGCCTGCCCCTGATTCCCCATCTGCGTCGATACCCCCTTCGCCCGCCCCGCCTCCGCCACCCGCCGCGCCTCCCACACCGAATGCGTCAGCGGCTTCTCGCAATACACATGCTTGCCCCGCTCCATCGCCGCCAGCGACGCCGGCGCATGAAGGTGATCCGGCGTCGCCACCACCACCGCGTCGATCTCCTTCATCTCGTCGAGCATCACCCGGTAATCCTTGAATCGCCGCGCCTCCGGATACCGACGGAACGTCCCCCGCGCATGCCGCCAGTCCACATCGCACAGGGCCACGATGTTCTCCCCGGAAAACTGCGCGAGGTCGTGCCCGCCCTGCCCGGCCACCCCGATCCCCGCCACGTTCAGGCGCCCGCTCGGCGGCGTCTGACCCCCCAATCCCAGCACGCGTGAGGGCACAATCTGGACGGTCGCCGCCGCCAGGATACCGGTTCGCAGGAAATGCCGCCGATGGACTCCGCCAGTCGTTCTCTTCATGGCTCGCTCTCTCTTCCTTCTCAGGCCGCTCCCTCGCCAGGCATGGTCTCCTCCGCCCCCCGCTCCCGTTCGTCCGGCCCCCGGGCTCAATCCCCGGGAGTCGGCGCCATGCCCTCCACGCGCCGCGGCCGGGCGTGCAGGTTCAACAAGCTGGCCAGCACCTCGTCCACCATCGCCAGGTGGTCCTGCCGGCTCTCGTGCTTCCGCTTCAATTCGGCCAGGTACTCCATCACCGTCCCCAATCGCCGCGCCAGCAGCATCGCCACATGCATCGCCGCATCCGGATGCGCCCGCAGAAAGGCCATCGGCTCGTCAATCACCCGGAACCGGCATTCCGCCGTCACCCGCACCGTCGCCATCGGCGCCTGGTTCAACAACGACGACACCTCCCCAAACACCGCCCCCGGATGCGACACCGTGCTGATCGCCACACCCGCCTTCAAAATCTCCACCGTGCCCGACTCCAGCACATACAGCACCCCCCCCCGCCGCCCCTCCTCCAGCAACACATGCCCGGCCGGATACACCCGCAACGGATACCCATCCGTGAGTGCCAGAAGCGATGCGATCGGAGACACGCGCGAAATCAATCAGAGCCGGCGCCTGCTGAAAACCCTGAATCCGCCAACTCCAGTCGCACCCGGACGAAGGCCGCCGACGTTCCGCCCGGGATCTCCAGCGTCACCGTCACCCAACCCGCCTGCCCAAGCCTCGGCACAACCTGCACCACCCCCCAGGACCCATCCGCCCCGGGCGACCGCATCTCCACCGCGTAAGCCCGACCCTGCACCCCCGCAAATCGCAGGACCCACACCCCGGGCCCCGGACGTTCCACTTCCTCGATCCGCAAGGACGACTCCGGATCGCTCGGATCCGTGCCGGCCAGGTACTCGGCCAGATTGCTCATGCCGTCCCCGTCCGCATCCAATCCCCCGTCCCCGGGATCCAGCGGATTCAGCCCGTGCGCCAACTCCCACGCATCCGGCATCCCGTCCCCGTCCGTGTCGATCTCACCCACCGGGCTTCCCCGCCCCGGTTCAGGTGCCGCCGCCATCCACTGCGCGGGATCCGTCCCCGGCCCCCGACCGTCCCGCCGATGCAGACTCATTCCCTCCCCATCCGCCTCCCGCGGCCACGGAGCCCGGTCGAAATACAGGACTTCATCCACAATGACCCAACTGATCGGGTCTTCCGGCACATCCGGCGCCTGCGGACGTTCCAGGGCGAAGCGATCGTTGCTGTTGCTCAACCGGCCCTCAAACGGTCCCATCAGCCGCACCGCCGCCGGGACCGCAAACATCTGCCGGAATCCCGCCGCCACCGCCGGCTGGGCCACGGGATCGAAGCCCACCACCACCAGCCGCTCGCCCGGCCCCAGCACCGTGAACGCCGGAAACTCGAACCGGATCCCTCCGCTCAGACGCCACATCCCGTTGGTATTCGACAACGCCACCGCCTCCCCGCCCGGATTGTACACCTCCACATACTCCACCAGTTCCGAGGGAACCGGCCCCGCCGGCAGCCCGCCCTCATGATACAAAAACTCGCTGATGTGCACCCGCACCGGTGCCCGGGCATTGGAACCTCCCGGAGTTCGTGGAAACACCCCGTCCCAATGCGCCCCGCCGTCCGGCACCCGCGCCCACGACCAGTCGTTCTCCTGCCCCTCGAACCGCACCGCGTCCACCACCCCGCCGGGCTCCCCATCCGGCAGATGACTCAAAAACACCTGCTCTCCCCCCTTGTTCAATCCAAACCCCGACCCCGGCGGGTTGTTGAACCCGGTCACCTGGTCGAAGACGATGAAGCCCCGCGGCGGGATCTGATGCCCCTCCGGAATCCGCCAGCGCCTCAGATCGCCCGCCGTGTCGCTCAGATACCAGCCGCTCCCAAAGGTGAACGGCGCATCGCTCCGGTTGTGGATCTCCACCCAGTCGTTCGAGTCGATCTCCCCGACGAAATCCGTGTGCGCCACCACTTCGTTCAGAACCACCGGAAACGCCGGCTCCGGATCCGCCCGCCCGGGCGAACCCCACCGGTGCGTGCTGGCCCTCCAGTTGAACGCGTAGTTCAGGTGCGTCCCGCTCGGTCGCCCCGCATCCCCCAGCGGCACCAGCGAATGACCCGCCCCGTCCGCCTGCAACGGCCACCTGCGCCCGTCCGAGTACGTAAAGTCAAACAGCACCCCCGCCCCGCCCGCCCCGCTCAACACCACCTGCTCCCCGCTGTTCGCCAGGTTGCCGTCGTACGGACCGTACACCGCCACCCCCGCCCCCAATCCGTACTCCGCCCGAAATGCCGCAAATCCACCCGCCGGATTCGAGCCGGTCACCAGCAGATATCCCCCCGGCGACAGCGTCGTCCCCGCCGGAAAGGTGTACCGCACCCCCGTGGTGAATGCCGCCCCCCCCAGCGCCACCGGCGTCGTCCCGGCATTGTGCAGTTCAATGAAGTCAAACTCCGGCCCCGCCGGCGCGTTGTACATCAACTCCGTCAACCGGAGCCCCTCCGACCCCGTCACCGTGCCCACCGCCGCCCCGGCCACGAACTGCACCGGTTCGGACCAGTGACTCGTCCGCCCTTCCACATCCTCCCATTGCGCCCGCGCCCGGTATTCCCGCCCCTCGCGCAAGGCGTCGCGGGTGACTTCCATCGTCGTCTCCCCCGGCGCCCGCGCCCCGCTCTCCCACACCGCCTCCAATTCGTACCGCCACGGCTCCGCCGCCGACCAGCTCGGCCCCGTCCCCGAGGTCACCTCGCCCACCCGCCAGCGCACCGCCCTCATCCCCGCACCGCCCAAACCGCTGCCCTCCTCCCCCCGCACCCGGAACCGCAACCGGTCCACCGGATACCCCGCCTCCCCGTCATACTCGATCGCCGGTCGCGACGGGATCGCATCATCCGCCGCCAGCAGATCCAGCGCCCGCGCCCGCGCCGACGGATTCCCCGACCGGAAGGTGACATACCGCTGCATCAGCCTCACACACCCCGTGAAATCCCGCGGCACTTCGTCCTCCGAATACGCGGGCCATCGGTAATAGCGACCCCAGCCGGCCTTGCTCTGCGGCGAGGTCGAATACCGGCCGTCCACCATCTTCGGGTTGTAATCCCATTGCGCCCGGTCCGCATCCAGCACGGTCGGACCCTCCGCCGGTCCCCGCAGCCGCCCGGCGTACTCCTCGATCAGGCGCCAGGCCTCGTCCTCGTTCCAGAACAGGTCCCGGAATTCACGGATCCGGTTCTGCCACTCCCGCCAGACGCCCGGAAACCGCTGCGACCCCGGCAGCAGCCGCTGCTTGATCCGGTCCACCCCGCCGCAACCCGCGTCGTACATGTTGTCCGCCCACGTCAGGTCCAGATCCCACGGAATCACCCGCCAACGCTCCGTCTCCGGGTTCCGGTAGTAGAAGAAGTTCTTGTCGTAGCAGATGTCGTAGTGGTGGATCGCCTGCACCACCGTCTGGTAACTCAGATACTCCGCCACCTCGAACCGCGTCCGCCACCACGCCTCGTCACCGTTGTTGTAGTCCCTCAGAAACCCCGCCAGGTCGCTCCCGTCCGCCGGCCCCGCCCGACCCAGGTTGTTCAGGTCGCCCCCCCCGCCCTCCATCTTGTACAGGTTCCCGTCCGGCAATCCGTGCTCGTCGAGGAACCGGCCGTCCGGCTGCTCCACCATCAGATACACCCCCCAGAAATCCCCTTCGTACGGGTCGTTCTCCGGCGCCTCCTCCTCCGCGTCAATCACCCGGAATTGCGCAAACGTGGTGTGCATCGCCGGCACCCCCGCCATCTGAAAGATCCGGAAACCCACCGACTCGAACATCCCCTGTTCCCCCCGATGCAGATAATCCCCCTGCTGGATCGATGCCCCGAGGTTCAGTCGCCGCCATGGCGTCGCCACCAGCCGACCCCAGTTGTCCACCGCCTGGAAATCGTGCCCGCGGTGGAAGGCGAACTTCCACATGTTCTTCGCCATCGCGTATCGCCATACCCCGCCACGCGCCCGGTACCGGATGTGATCGTACACCCGCCCCCCGAACACCAGCGTCCCCCGCCATCGATACGCATCGCCCCCATACCGGCTGAACCACGTCGCGTCCTCCACCGCGCTGCGCCGGGCCAGAAGATGCAGCACCGGCAGCCGGTTCATCTCCTCCGCCTCGACCGTGAACTCCCGCCCCAGCTCCCCCGCCACGCCCGGCCGGATCGCTCCGCGCCACGCCGGCACCCCGTCGTACACGAAATACGCGAAGTTCGGCTGCGGATCGTCCGGGTACGGCACCCGCACCGTCGCGCCCCCCGCATCCGTCGCCTCGATCCGGTAACGCACCAGCCGCCGATGCCCCTGCACCGACGCCGGCACCACCGCCGCGTACACACCATCGCCCCCGACCTCATCCCCGCCCAGCCCGTCATCCGTCATCGCCACCGGCTCCCACCCCGTCTCGTACTCCGGATCGTCCAGCGCAATATACCGGCCCGGTTCCACCACCTGGTACCACAAGGTCACCCCCGCCACGCCATCCGGATCCCCCACACGCGCCGACACCGTCACCGCCTCCCCGGTCCGTGGCCGCTCCGGCCGGTGAACCACCTCGTCCACGGCCGGAGGCACCGCCTCCGACCACGCGGCGTTGGGTCCGCCCGGGGTCGGCCCCCGCCCCGCCGGCCCGCGCACACCCGTGATCCGCGCGTCGAAATAGCAGTCGCTGCTGCCCCCCAGCGACGAGTTGTGCAACTGCACCGCCACCCCATTCTCCCCGTCCCGCAGCACTCCCGGCGGCAACGTCACCTCGAACCGCTCGTATTCGGCCGATTCCCGCGCCGGACCCGCCGTGGCCTGATGCCCCAGTTCCCCCTCGGCGAGATTCACATTCAGCACCCGCACCCCGTTAATCCACATCCGGAAGCCGTCGTCGTACAGCGCCTCCACCTCAATCCTCCCTACACCCCCCGGCTCAGCAACCGTGAACGACCGCCGCAGATAAACCGACGTGTACTGGCCCCGCATGTCGTCCAGCCGCGTCCCCATGGTTATCGCCGGGTCGTACCCGATCGGCAGCGGACCCGTCTCCCACGACCCGTCGTCGTATTCCGGCGCCCGCCAGGCCGGGGCCGGCACCGACGGTGCCGAACGCCCCGGCCAGTACCGCCACACGCCGCCAGGCTCCACCCACGTCGTCCGTTCCGTCGTCCCCCCCCCGGCCACCGAAGCCCGCCAGTGGCCCGGCACCGTGTTGTCCAGATCCGGACGGATCAGCTCGATCGACAACCCCGCCGCATCCCCCACCGTCGGCCACGGAAACCCCCGCCCGTACTCCACCGCATCCACCACCTCCCCCGCGGCATCCTGCAATTCAAGTCGCTCCCCCTCGTTGCTCAGACGCCCCGTCCAGGGTCCCCAGGCATCCACCCCAAACCGCACCTTCAGGGCCTCAGGATCCTCCGCCACCACCCCGTACCCGCCCGCCCCCAAGACCGCCCCTTCCGGGAACTCGAATCTCACGCCCCGGCTGAACCGCCACCCCCCCAGCGACACCGCCTCCGTCCCCGGATTGAACAGCTCCACGAATTCCAGCCGCTCGGTCTTCTCCGGCGGATCGTAATGAATCTCGTGAATCACCGGTCGCGCCGCCGCCCGCCCCGCCAGGATCACCGCCACCGCCCACAAGCAGCCCCGAAAGATTTGCCGGAACACCATGATGGAATGCCGCCGACCGTACCCCCCAAGCCTCCATAAGTCCATCGGCACCTCCCTCCAACCCCGGTGCCTCCCATCTTAGGCTTTGCTCGCCGCCGCCGATCGTCACTATCCCCTCCCGCGACCGATGTCCGCCCACCTCCCCCTACTCGCTTCCGACCGTTGGAAATCCTCGTTCTCCCGCTCGGATGCCCGCGCCGGAACCCTCCTCGCCGATGCCCTACGCGTCCGCTTCGACGAATGGATGCCCGCAGAAGGCGAATTGACCGCCATCGTCATCGGGTCCCGCAACCACCTCCACAATGTCCTCCTGGGCTTCGTGCCCGACGGCAATGCCTGGGACCCCATCGAGATCCATTGCGACTGCCGGCAAAACGACTTCTGTGCCCACGCCTACGCCGTGCTCCATACCCTCGCCACCCGGCCCGCCGCCTCCCCCGCATCGCCATCCCCCTCCAACGCCCTCGCGCCCTCCTCCGCTCCCATCATTGCCCCCCCGCCGCTCGACCGCCCCGTTTCGCGGTGGATCGACCAGATCGCCATCGCCTTCCAAAGCCAGACCACCCGCCCCGCCATCGTTCATCAGATCCGCTACACCCTCATCCCTTCATCCATCAATCAGAAGCCCTTTCCCAGTTTCTGCGCCTACAAGGTCCGCCTCCGCAACGACGGCAGCCCCGGTCGACACTCCCCCTTCACCCTCGGCCAATGCCTCCAGCCCCGGCCCCCCCAGTTCGTCACCCCCGCCGACGTCCGCCTCGCCCAAATGGTCCTGCTCCTCCTCGGCCGCCACGGACCCCTGCAACCCTCCATCCACCTCGACGAAACCCACGGCGCCGATCTCCTTCCCCACCTCCTCGCCACCGGACGCTGCCACTGGATCGAACTCACCCAGCCACCCCTCCAATCCGCCAAACCCCGTCCCGCCCAACCCACCTGGTCCCGCGATCCCAACGGCTGCCTCCGTACCTCCTTCTCCATCACCCCCCCAGCCTCCGACATCCTCCCGCTCGCACCCCCATGGTTCGTCGATGTCGAAGCCTCCAAGTGCGGGTCCCTGAAAACGGCGCTCCCAGACCGCGTCGCCGCCCTCTGGACCCAGGCGCCCCCCATCGACGTGCAGTTCGGCCCTGCCCTCATCGAACGCCTCGCCACCTCAGCCCCGAACCTTTCCCTGCCGGGACCCGAACTCGTCCGCTTCGAAAAGATCGAGGGCCAGAGCCCAGTCCCCTGCCTGCACTTCTCCTCCCACCCCATCCAATGGTGGGAATCCCCCTGGGGCTTCCGCGAATCCGGCGGGCCCCACGGCATCCGCATCCTCCTCGCCCATCCCTCCTTCCGCTACGGTCAATTCAATCTCCCCGCCAACCCCTCCGAACCCGTCACCCGCGTGTACCACGATGACCGCACCTATATCGTGTCCCGCGACCAGGCCGCCGAAAACGCCGCCTTCCAACGCCTGCGCCAGACCGGACTCCGCCCCGTCCCCGAAATCCTGAACCAGCCGATATCCCAGACCATCGCCGCTCATTGGACCCTCGACTCCCCTTCGGACCAGGCGCGCCTCGACTTCGCCCTCCAGGCCGTCCCCGCCCTCCGCGCCGAGGGATGGATCATCGAGGACACCGCCGCCGCCGGCCTCGATATCTGCCAGCCCGACGAGTGGTACCTCGATCCGCAACCCAGTCCCGACAATGCCTGGTTCGACCTCGAACTCGGCATCCTCGTCGGCCAGGAACGCATCAACCTCCTCCCCATCCTCCTCGAGGGCCTCCGTCAACAAACCGCCCAAATGGATACCCGGCACCTCGAATCCCTTCCCCCGGATCAGCCCGTCGCCGTGTCCCTCCCCGGCGGACGGACCCTCGGCTTCCCCGCCGGACGCCTCCGCGCCATCCTTTCCACCCTCATCGAACTCTACGACCCTCAGTCCCTCCCCGATTCCCAGCGCCTGTCCGTTCACCCCCTTCGCGCCGCCGAGTTGTCCGCCCTGGCCACCGAAGACGATTGGCACTGGCACGGCCCCGACGAACTCCGCACCCTCGCCGACCGGTTCCGCAACCTTGACGGTCTCCCCGATGTCTCCCCCCCGGCAGGCCTCCACGCCACCCTTCGCACCTACCAGCTCGACGGCCTCCGCTGGCTCCAGTTCATCCGCGATACCGCCCTCGGCGGCGTCCTGGCCGACGATATGGGCCTTGGCAAAACCGTTCAAACCCTCTCCCACCTCCTCCTCGAAAAGGAACAGGGCCGCCTCGACCTCCCCGCCCTCGTCGTCTGCCCCACTACCCTCCTGGTCAACTGGCGCGACGAAGCCGCCCGCTTCGCCCCCGCCCTTCGCGTCCTCACCCTCCACGGCGCCGACCGCCACGAACGCTTCGCCGACGTCGCCGAAGCCGACCTCATCCTCACCACCTATTCGCTCCTCCCCCGCGACGCCGAAAAGCTCACCCGGTCCGAATTCCACGCCGTCATCCTCGACGAAGCCCAGAACATCAAGAACCCCAAGACCCTCGCCGCCCAGGTCGTCTGCCGCATCAAGGCCCGGCATCGCCTCTGCCTCACCGGCACCCCCATCGAAAACCACCTCGGTGAACTCTGGTCCCTGTTCCACTTCCTCATCCCGGGTTTCCTCTACGACGAAATCCGCTTCCGCTCCCTCTTCCGCAATCCCATCGAGAAACTGGGCGACGCCTCCCGCCGCCGCCTCCTCGCCCGCCGCCTCAAACCCTTCCTCGTCCGCCGCCGCAAGGATCAGGTCGCCCTCGAACTGCCCCCCAAGACCGAGGTCGTCCGCAAAGTCGAACTCGGCGGCGCCCAGCGCGACCTCTACGAGACCATCCGCCTCGCCATGGAACGTCGCGTCCGCCTCGAAGTGGAACGGTGCGGCATCAATCGCTCCCACATCATCATCCTCGACGCCCTCCTCAAGCTCCGCCAGGTCTGCTGCGATCCCCGCCTCGTCCGTCTGGAAAGCGCCCGTCAGGTTCGCGACTCCGCCAAACTCGACCTCCTCCTCGATCTCCTCCCCACCATGATCGAGGAGGGCCGGCGCATCCTCCTGTTCTCGCAATTCACCTCCATGCTCGCCCTCATTCAGGAGGCCCTCGCCGACCGCACAATCCCCTACGCCCTCCTTACTGGCGACACCCTCGACCGCGCCACCCCCATCCGCCAATTCCAGTCCGGCGAGGTCCCGGTCTTCCTCCTCAGCCTCAAGGCTGGCGGCACCGGACTCAACCTCACCACCGCCGACACCGTCATCCACTACGATCCCTGGTGGAACCCCGCTGTCGAAACCCAGGCCACCGACCGTGCGCACCGCATCGGCCAGGACAAACCCGTCTTTGTGTACCGCCTCCTCACCGTCGGCACCGTTGAGGAAAAAATCGAGGCCCTCCAATCCCGCAAACGCGAACTGGTCCGCGGCCTCCTCGAAGAAGGCGCATCCGGCGCTCTTCAACTCGCCCGCGAGGATATCGACTTCCTCTTTGCACCGCTCTCCTGATTTCTCTGCCCCGCCCCCGCATCCATCGTCCATCGATCCATCCACGCCAGTTTCATCCCGCCCCACTTCGTTCTTCGTTCAACCCCATGCACATGCAGACCTTGAGGTTCGAATCGTATCGAAAAATGAATAGACAGGCACTTTAAATTTACTTTTGCTTTTGAATGCAATGAGACAGTCCTTTTTTGTTGGACTACCTGTTCATTCCCAGCAATCCTGCTCCCACATACGATTTCGCAGTCACAGTCACCCCACCCTGCACCTCCAACCTATGAGACTTCCCCGCATCAAGGCGGATCCCTCCCTCCCGGCGACGTACCATTGCATGTCGCGAGTTGCCGGCCGCCTCCCACTCCTCGACGACTCCGCCAAGCACAAGCTGCTCAACATCCTCCATCACCTCGCCCGCTTCTGCGACATCGACATCATCACCTTCTGCATGATGTCCAACCACTTCCATCTCCTCATCCGCGTCCCGCCCAAACCT
>JAHCBA010000080.1 GCA_019634625.1 Verrucomicrobiia bacterium | reverse complement strand
GTTGGCCAAGAACCCGGACAACATCCCGCCCGAAACCCAAAGCGGTGCGGAGCACCGCACTCCAAATTGGCCGCAGGGGAGTGGAGCGGCAGGGTGAGGAGTCGCGGAGCTCGTCCCTTTGGAAGTGTTGGAGTGCGGCGCTTTGCGCCGCTTTGGATTGGCGCGAGAAGGGACCTGGGGTAGGCGGTTGGCCAAGAACCCGGACAACATCCCGCCCGAAACCCAAAGCGGTGCGGAGCACCGCACTCCAAATTGGCCGCAGGGGAGTGGAGCGGCAGGGTGAGGAGTTGCGGAGCTCGTCCCTCCGGACGGACGGTTTCTACCCGAGGGCGCGGGCGATGGCCGGGGCGTGGGCGTGAATGCGACGGATCGCCTCGGGGATGCGGTCGAGATGGTCCGGTTCCGCGAGCAGGACGGTCTGGGGAATGGCCACGGTGGTCTGGCAGACCTGCCGGTTGCCCTTCAATTCGTGGAAGCTGTCGCGGTAGGCCTTGAGGCGTTCACGGCTCCACAGGCGTTGGAATCCGCGGGAGGCGATGGCCTCGTCCAGCAGCCCGTCGTGGTACTGCTCGTGGTACACCGCGCTGCATGGGATCCCCTCGGCCGAAAGGGCTCGCAGGAACTGGTCGCGGGTCAGACTTCCGAACCGGGCCGGATCATATCGGAACGGGTAAAGGTGCCAGACCGCACGGCTGTCCGAAGGCAGGCGCACCGTCGTGATGCCCGGCAACCCCTGCAGGCCGCGGGTCAACTGGTCCGCGCGTGCCTGCCGGATGGCAGTTTCGCGGGCCAGCTTGTCGATCTGCAGCAGCAGCAGGCGGGCCTGGATCTGGGTGAGACGGTAGTTTTCGCCACGGGTGAAGTAGCCGTTCCCCTGATGACTGCCGAAGGCCCGGCCGCAGTTATGGAAGGAGTGGCAACGGTCCACCAGTGCTGCATTCATCCCGGTGACGGCGCCGCCTTCGCCGGAGGGAAGATGTTTGGATTCCTGAAAGCTGAAGCACCCCAGATCGCCGAGGGTACCGCACTTGCGACCCCGGTATTCGGCCATCCACGCCTGGCAGGCGTCCTCGACGACCGCGAGTTGATGCTTCCGGGCCACCGCATTGATGGCGTCCATGTCGCAGGGCATCCCGAAGATGTGCACCGGCAGGATGGCCCGGGTCCGATCGGTGATGCGCGCCTCCAGGGTGGCGGGATCGAGCGTCAGGGTGGCCGGGTCGGTGTCTGCGAACACCGGCAGGGCCTTGCGGTTGAGGATGGCGTTGTAGGTCGCGATGAAGGTGTACGGCGAGACGATCACCTCGTCCCCGGCATCGACGTCCATGGCATTCAGGCTGACGATCAACGCGGTGGTGCCGCTCGAGGTGGCGAGGCAGGAGCTGGCGCCCAGCAGGCTGGCGTAGCGGGTCTCGAACTCGGCGACCCATCCGCCGGCCCCGCGGAACCAGCGGCCGCTGCGGAAGACATCCAGCAGTTCGGGTTCCCAGTCCGCCTGCCACTGGGGCCAGCGGGCCCAGCCGCCCTTATGGACCGGGGTGCCGCCGAGGAGGGCGGGCCTGGCGGTCTCGGCCGCGTAGCTGGCGGGGGCATTTCCGGCGATCAGGGTTCCCACCGCCAGGGAACCGGTGGCGGTCGTACTGAGGAAGCGTCGGCGGGAGAGCGTGCGGTGTTCGGATTCCATGGGGAAGGACCCTGACGGGCGATTGGTGTTGGGAACGGAGGCACCCTGACAGTCCTGGAGCGGGAGTAAAGCCGCGGGTGGGAGGACCCAGCCACGCGGTGCCTCCCGGAGTTGTGGGTGAGGAGGCAGCGAATCGGAGGGACGAGCTCCGCGAGTCCACAACCCAGCGCTCCACTCCGCTGCGGCCTCGTGGAACTCGGCCCTCCGAAGCGATGCCTGGCGAAGTTCGCCGCTTTCCCCACAACTCCGGGATGCACGGGCCGAGGGCGCTCATGACGCTTTTGAAACCCGCCCGAGCCATCCCTCGCTGGTACCCGGCCCTGGGGAATCCGGAGTGGTACTCCCACCAGGAATTGAACCTGGATCAACGGTTTAGGAAACCGCTGCTCTATCCATTTGAGCTATGGGAGCACGCGCCGAGCCGGCGTTAGTAAACCGACATCCGGCCCGATTCCGCAAGGTGGGTCTTGCCGCTGCCTTTAGGCGGATGGCGGACGCTCAACGATTTGCCGAGCAGCCCGACCAAGAAGAGCCGATATCGGAGCAGCGACCTCGCGGCCGCGGCCCCATTGGCTCGCAGATGATCAACGTCTTCCGCAGGGATGGAGACTTTGAGTTCCGGGCCAACACCGTAGGTGCCCGCCGGGACTCGTGGTCTTGGCAAGGCATCGTTCCTCCTTGCAGGGCGGGTTTCAGCCCCGCCTGTAGGGACTCACCGACTTGCTTCCTGCAGAACTTCCAGGAATCGCGCGGGCGATAGTACGGGAATCCCGCGGATACTGCCCACCGCCTGGACATGCTCCTTGTCGCCGCTGACCAAGAAGTCCGCCTCCCCAGCCACCGCGCACTCGGCGAAGACCGCATCGTCCATGTCCCCGAAAGCGTCTGGAATCCTGACCGCCGGAAAAACGAGTTCCGCGTCGTCGCGCAACGCAGCAACCCAATCCACACGGGCCTTGTCAGGATGCCGCTGCCGGAGACGTTCGAACACCTCGGTGTATTCCGCCAACATGGGCGGGCTCACGAGTGCGGTGAATTTACCGGCGACCCACGCCTCAAGGCACTGCCAGCAGGTGCCTCGCCAGAAACAGGCGCTGGCCACGACGTTGGTGTCGAGGACCACGCGTTTCACGGCTTGGCGGCGCGTCGGTCACGACGGACGGCTTGAATCGCCTCGGAGAGCTGTCCGGCGTCCGCTGACGTCATCTCAGGCAACTGGCGTCCTCCGGCGAGCAGCGCGCGGATACGGGCTGCGGTAAGGGGCTGGCGTTTGCGCAGGACGATCAAGCCATCGCAATAGCCGATATCGACTTGGTCTCCCTGCTTGAGGCGGGCCTGTTCACGGAGGGCCTCCGGGATGACCAACTGGCCTTTGCTGGAAATGGTTGCCTGCATTGGGCGGTAAGGCTGCGCTTACCCAGAAAAGATTCAAGCTCGGTTCCGCCGCAACGTCCCGCGCCATGGTTGGTCGGTTGAGGATCCAAGTTCTGGAGGATTGGTACCGCGTCATGAGCCGCGGGTGATCCCAGTGACGCGAAATCTTGTCACCCGCGTTGTCACCCAAAGCCGGAATTTTGGGGCTGCAAGGGTCCCGTTGTGGCAGAAGGGGGCGCCGGTGGAACTGGTTTGGAGACAGGGAGTTGTCTGCTTATGGCTGGGTGGGTCCAAATGGGCCAAAACGCGCCGGATCGAATTAGGAAACCGCTGCTCTATCCATTTGAGCTATGGGAGCGACCCGGTTGGAGGACGGTTCGAGCCAGGCCATCAAGGCTGGTCGCTGGGTCCTCCCGCACGACGGGGGCGAGCGTACCAGTTCGAGGAATCCTGTCGAGATTGCCTCCAGTCGGGTCACCGGAGCCGGTGCATCCCGGAGTTGTGGGTGAGGAGGCAGCGAATCGGAGGGACGAGTTCTGTGAGTCCTCAATCCATGGCACCACTCCGCTGCGGCCTCGTGGAACCCGGCCCTCCGAGACGACGCTTCGCGAAGTTCGCACTCTCCCGATAAATCCGGGATGCGCGGCACCGGAGCCGGCATCGGCAAGGCGAATGGATTCGCGGGCTTTTCTGCTTACGGCATGGATACGGCTCAGTCAGGCGCCCCTGGGCGAGATGAGCGGGATGACCTCGCGTTTGTTGCGCCGGTAGATGCGGAAGTCGTCGCGGTCCACGGTGATCACCGCGTGTTTGGGATGCAGTTCGCTCAGGCGCACCAGGCAGAGATCAGCGAGGTCGGGTTGGCGGTCGCGGTACTTTTCCGCAAGGGCCGCCAGTTGCGGCAGATGATCGTTGCAGTCGAACGCCAGCTCGACCAAACCCTCGCGGACCATGGCCAGCACGAGCGGGGCGTCCCGCAGATGAAATGTGGCCTCCGCCAGTACAGCTTCGCAGGTCAGGAGGGGTTCGGTCACCTGGCGGGCAACGCCTGCCGCCCAGTCGTGGTGCCGGTCCCGCCGGTTGGCAAACGCCACAAGAAAACCGGTGTCGGCGATGCCCTTCATGACCTGGTGAATCCCTTGCGGGAGGAGAGGTCGGCAGCCCCTTGATGGGTACCTGCCAGCCGCATGAAGGACCGCTCACGACCGCCCGCCATGGCCTTCTCCAGTTGTTCCCGAATCAGCCGGCCCTGCGAGATGCCGGCCGTCGCCGCGGTCTCCTCCAACCAACGCGCGAGGTGCTCGGGAAGACGAACCGTGAATGTGTGACCCATACGGCAGAAACGTAGTCACCCGGGTTCCGGGCGCCAAGCGGGATCCTGCGGCCCGAGGTCCCGCGGAGGTCACGATCGAGCGACAGGTCAGCCGGCTCCCGGTCCGGCGAGGTGGAGGCGCACGGTGTGCATGAGGTAGAAGATTTCGCGGGCGATCTCGCGGCAGCGCTCGTCGTAGGCCTGGGTTTCCGTGGGCAGATCGTCGCAGAGACGCGGGTCGGCGTAGTGCATGGCATGGCGCGCCACGGAGCCGGCCACCGCAGGGCAGGAGAGATCGGCCGAGCTGCACGTCATCAGGGCGATGAAGCCCTCCCGCGGGTTGGCGTCCGCGTGGTAGAGCTTCGAGTAGGCCCGCACGGGGGGGCGATCGGCGGCGTAGCGGACGAGGTAGAGCGGGTTGTCGCCCGAGGTGGCGTCGGTGATTTCGAACCCGGCCCGGCGCATGGCGGTCACGGTGCGGCAGTTGCATGCCGTCACCTCGGTGCCGCCGGAGAAGGCCCGCACGCGCTGCAGGCCATGATGATAGGCCGCCGTGGCCGCCCAGATTTCGGAGAGATGGGAACGCCGCGAGTTATGGGTGCAGATGAAGGTCAGGTCGGCCAGGTGTCCGGCGCGAAGACGGGCCAGCATGTCGGACGCCACTTCATCGAGCACTGCGCGACGTTCGGGGGGCACCTGGTCCAGTTCGCCTGCGAGACTCTCCACGTAGTCCCGCAGTTCCGGGAGGAGATGGGCGCCGGGGCGGACGGCGTTGTCGGGCGAGCATGCCAGGGCCAGCCAGGCGAGGAGCAGTGGGGCGACGGTCTTCATGGCGTTCATGGGAGGGAATGGGTCCGGTCCGACTGCGGTGAGAGATCCACGCACAGGACCAGGCTGGCGCCGCGCAGGTAAAGGCGCGAACCGGCCAGCGCAGGGTGGCAGTACACATCGGCCTCGTCCGGGAGCACGAGCAACCTTGAGAGCACGACGGGTTGATCCGCCCGGGCATCGAACAGCACGAGTTCCCCGGCTGCGGTGATCAGCAGGACCCGTTCGTCGTCCGCCAGCAACGTGGCGTAATCGCCCAACGCCGGGTCGTCCCAGTGCCAGACCGGTGCGAGCCCGCGGGCGAGATCGAGGCAGTGGAGGCCGTCGTGGACGCCGAACAGGCGTCCGGCCGTTGCCACCGGAGTCATGGTGTCCGGGGCCAGGTTTGCGAAGACGGCGTCGGGCTGGGCGGCGGGGATCCCGTCCGGCCCGAACCGGTACAGGCGGGTGCCATTGCTTTCCGCGGAGAAGATGAGCGCGCCGCCCGCATGGACGGGCGTTGGCACGTTGAAGTCGCCGGATCGGGCGGGCCGCCGTTCCCACAGGCGCTTCCCGGTGCGGGGGTCCCAGCCGCCCGCCGATTGTGCGTCCAGGCCCACGAGCTGCCGACCTCCTCCGGCGTCCACGACGATGAACGAGGCGTAGGCGGCCTGGGTGCCGGGTGAAGTCCAGCGGGTCTGACCGGTGTCTGCATCCAGTGCCGCCACCCCGGCGGTTGGCGCGCCAGGATTCACGATGACCAGTCCGTCCACGATCAGCGGCGTGGAGCAGGTGCCCCAGGGCGGGAGCGTGCCATGAAATTCCCCGATCAGATTCCGCCGCCAGCGGAGCCGTCCGTCCGCCAGGTCCACACAGCGCAATTCCCCGAAGGCGCCGAGCAGATAGGCCCGCCCGCCATGGAGGACCGGGGTGGCTCGTGGCGACTGCCCGTAATCCAGGCGGCCGGGCGCCGCAAATTCTGCGCGCCAGACGGTTTCCCCGGTGTCGGCGTCCAGGCAGCGATACACGTCGCTTTCGTCGGCCAGGTCGCGTTCGGCCAGGATCACACGCCCTTCCGCCGCACTGAGACCCGCCAGACCGTCAGGCATGGCTGCCCGTTTCCATACGAGCGTCACCGCGTCCGGCAGGCGGGAGGGCAGTTTCGGCACCCGACCATCGCGGCCGGGACCACGCCAGTCCGGCCAATCCGGTGCGGCGGATGCCGCCGGGGCGGCCGTGCGGAAGCCGTCGCGGGATTCCAGCGCCTGGCGAAGCGTGTCATCGAGGCCGAGCAGCGCCTCCCGCAGGTTCGTCACCCGCTCCGGCAGCATCGTCGGGTCGGTGAACACCGTGACGAAGGGTTGCGGCGCCGTGCGACCGATCACTTTCAGGCTCCCTGGAGTGATGCTGCCGCAGCCTTCGAGCAGCCGCAGCACATACTCCGGCATCACTGCCACCGGGGGCGGCGTTGCGGCACTGTCCAGCACGTCCAGTCCGACCTTCGCATCGTATCCGCGCTGGACGAGCTGAGGGGTCGGGTTCAACCCCGCCTCCACGAGCCCTTCGGCGAATGCCGATTGGGCGGCGTCGGCGCCTGACAATCCGACCAGGATCGTGCGGCCAGCCAATTCAGCCAGGCTGGCGGCCGGGTCGTCCCGTCGGGCCGTCACCACCGCCGAAACGGTCGCGGTGCCGTCCAGGCCGGTGAGTTCCGCCAGCGGTTGCAGGGAACGGCCGGCATTGGCTGCCGCGCTGGCGGTGACGGAGCGTTCACCGATGACGACGAGGTCCGGCCCGGCGGGCAGACGCCCCAGGGAGTCCGCCACGTCATCCGCGAACTCGATCGCCACCTGGCACCTGAGGGCGTCTTCGAGGTGGCGGGCCAGGCGGCGGTAGTCCCGTTGACCGAAGCCGGGGACGCAGGCGCAGGCCAGTTCGCGGGCGAGGGGGTCGGCCACCAGCAGGAGCAGGGGTTTCTGAGGTGGCGCGCGGAGTTTGGCCTGGATGAACCACACGCCCACCGCGGCCAGTGCCAGCGCGACCACCAGGGCGGCCGCCAGACCGATTCGGGGGACGTGGCGCATGGGTGGCGGAAGGCGGTGTCCGGTGCTTCGGAACTCAGCCCTTGCGCGCGAAGACGCGGATGGCCCGTTGCTTCGTGTCGAGAAGGTAGAACTGCCGGCCGTCCGGGCTGACATCCACCGTCATGCGCACGCAATCGCCGCTGCTGCCGGTCACGGCGAGAACCTCGATGAATTCGCCGCTCGCGGAGAACCGCTTGATACAGGTGGGCGGACCCGATTCGCCCACCAGCACGTCGCCATCGGCCAGCACGCGCAGATTCTTGGGCTCGCAGCAGCCGCCGAAGTGTGCCGGGTCGGTCTTGCCCGGACGGCCGAACTGCGCGACTTCCCGGCCATCGCGGTTGCGTCGCTCGACGCGATGGCGGCCGTTGTGGGCCACGTAGAGGCTGTCGGCATCCGCGCCGAGGTTCATTTCCCCGCAGCAGCCGCGAAGGCGTTCGGCCACCAGTTCGTGTCTGGTGAGATCCAGGTCGTACCGGTACACGCGCCAGGTGAAATCCTGCGGGGCGGGCAGGGCCACGAAGAGGTCCCGGTCGGTGGCGGCCAGGCTGCCGACCACCGCGCGGCGCTCATCGAGCGAGCGTCGCAGCCGGTCCAGCTCCTCCTCGGCCGGGCGCTGGGTATGGCGCGCCGTGTCCCTGGCCATTTCCTCCAGTTCGGGAGTGAGCGACACGGCAAGCTGCGCCACCGGTGAACCTGCCGTGGCCAGCACCCGGCCCCCGGCATCCAGGTGGAGAAGCCGTCCGCTGCCGCCGACGAACACGGTGCCGTCCGGCCCCAGGGCGATGGCGTTGGGTCGAAGGTCCAGCGGCAGGGCCTTTTCCAGCTTGCCGGCGGCGGAGAACCGCAGCAGGGCGCCCGGGGTGCCGGCTGGGATGCCCGCCGCCTCGCCCTCGGGCGCGACCACGGTCACCAGAAGGCGTCCGGTGGTGTCCACGACGAAGTTCCGCACCTCGCCGGGCACGCCTTCCCTGGCGGGCCGGATGACGGCGATCTCCTGGCAGGACGGCTGCCAGCGGGGGTCGCGCTCGCGGGCCTCGGCATCGGCGCGGTGGGCAGCCGCGGGGTTGCCGAGCAGGGCCCTGAGATCCGCGAGATTCATGCCGCTGCGGTTCAGGATGAATTGCGCTGCCGCGGCCAGTGCCAGCAGGGCGGCGACGCCGGTCACGGCAAGGATCCCGCCCACCAGCAGCCAGATTCGTTTTCGGGACATGTTCAACTTGAAGGGTTGAGGGTGAGGTCGCACCGCCGGGGTTGGCCGTCCGCCCGTCGAAGGGTTGAGGAGCCATCCACCGGAGGATGCGGCATGCAAGCAGGACCGGGCGCCCGTTGCACGGGAAAAGTCTGAGGTGGCGAAAAGCGGGAGCGATCCGGTCGGCAGGTGGACCGCGGATGTCCCACCGGGTCGGGCAGGATGGGCGGCGAAAGATTCCGGTTTCCCGGCAGGGGCGGGGCGCTAGGGTGGTTCTCCGCGCCGGAGTCTGGAGCCGCCATGCCCGCTGCCACGAACATTGTCGAACTGCGCCGGATGCTGGGTGAGCGTTTTCCGGAGGCTCATCGGGCCCGGCGGCCCGGCGGGGCACCGCCCTGGCCAACCGGGGTGCCGGCCCTGGATGCGGTGTTGGGGGGAGGGTTGGTGCGGGGCGGATTGACGGAACTGGTCGGGACGGGGCCGGGATCGGGCAGTGCCCAGGTGCTGCATGCGTTGCTGGCGCGGACGGTGGCGGACGGGGGATTTCTGGCGTTGATCGACGGGGCGGACAGTTTCGATGCCGATGCGCCGACGGAACGGGAGCTGGCGCGGTTGTTGTGGGTGCGTTGCGGGAAGGCGGAGGAGGCGTTGAAGGCGGCGGACGTGGTGTTGCGGGACCGCAATCTGCCGTGTGTGGTCCTGGATCTGAAGATGAACCCGGCGTCCGAGCTGCGGCGGATCCCATCGAGTGTGTGGCATCGGCTGGGACGGATTGCGGAGCATCAGGGCACGTCCCTGCTGGTGGTGACTCCGTGGCCGATGGTGGGGGCGGTGGGGGTGCGGGTGGAGGCGCGAAGCGGGCTGGGGATCGAGGCGCTGCGGGAGGAGCCGGCGATGGTGCTGGCCCGGCTGCGTTTCGGGCGGTTGCGGGAGGCGGCGGGACGGACCGGCGCGGCGGCGGTGGCCGGGTAGGGGGACGAGCGATGAGCAACCCTGTTGGAATCTGCGAGACGGAGGCCGGCGTTCCCGGGAGGTTTGCGGCGATCCATGTGCCGCAGTTCGCGTTGCAGGCGGCGCTGCGTCATGAACCCGAGGTGTGGGGACGTCCGGTGGCCCTGGTGGAGGGAGGAACGACGGCTCCCCGGGTGATCGAGGCCACGAGGTCGGCGCGGGCGGCGGGGGTGGTGGACGGGATGACGGCACCCCAGGCGCTGGCGCGTTGCCGGGAGGTGTCCATCCGGGCGCGGGTGCCGGCGGCGGAAGAGGCGGCGGGGGAGACTCTGCTTCAGGGGGCCTACGCCTTCTCGCCGCACCTGGAGGCCACGGCGCCGGGATGGGTGATGCTGGATTTGCGGGGCCTGCCGGACTGGAACGGACCGGGTCCGGTGCCCGAGGCGGCGCGGGCGGCGTGGGGACGACGGTTGATCGAGGCTCTGGCGGCGCTGGGTTGGCGGGTGCGCGTGGGCATCGGGCCGACGCCGAATGTGGCGCGGCATGCGGCCCGCTGGGGAGGGGAACCGTCCACGGCGGGCGTGGGGTGGCATCCCGATTCGATGCTTCTGGAAAGCGGGGTGAACGAGAATCCGGACCCGGGTGACGATCGCGAACCGGGCTTCGGCGATTCGCGATTCGCGATTCACGATTCGCCACGGTTCATGGAACGGCGGGCCGGCGATGGAGCGCCGGTGCCGGGTGTGGCGACGGTCCGGGATCCTGCCGCGATGGTGGGGTCGCTGCCGATTGCTGCGTTGGAACCCTCGAGCGATGCGGCGGACCGCCTGGGGCGTTGGGGGCTGGCGACGGTGGGCGAATTGCTGGCGCTGGGGGCGACCGATCTGGCGGACCGGCTGGGTCTGGAGGCGCTGGCGCTGCTGGCGGCCGCATCGGTGACGGCCACGCGTCCGTTGAAGCTGGCGGCGCCGGCCGAACGGTTCGGGGAGGAGCGGACCTTCGAGGCCGAGATCGAGACGCTCGAACCGCTGCTGTTTGTGTTGCGACGGTTTTTGGAGGGACTGGGACGTCGTTTGGAGGCCTGCGGGCAGGTGGCCGGGGTGTTGATCCTGCGGTTGGATCTGGCCTCGGGCGAACGGATCGAGCGGCGTCTTGAGGTGCCGCAGCCGACCTGCCGGGTGGAGGTGCTGTTCCGGATGCTTCACACCCACCTTGAGGGAGTGCGGACGGAATCGCCGGTGCGGGCGGTGGGGTTGCGGGCCGAGCCGGCGCGGCCGGAGCAGCGGCAGTTCGGGTTGTTCGAGGTGGCGGTCCGGGATCCGCACCGGTTTCAGGAGACGCTGGCCCGGCTGGCCGCGCTGGTTGGGGCCGACCGTGTGGGATCGCCACGGCGGGAGGACAGTCACCGGACCGACGCGGTGACGATGGTGCCACCGGACTTCGATGGGGAATGGGCGGGGCTGGAGGAGCCGGTGCCGGAGGTGCTGCGGCCGGTGCCGATCCGGCGGTGGCGTCCGGCCCGTCCGTTCGCGGGGGAACGTCCGGCATGGAGGACGGCGGCGGGGCCATGGCGGGCGTCCGGGCGGTGGTGGGATGCGGAGGCGTGGGACCGGGAGACGTGGGATGCCGGGGACGAGCAGGGGCGGGTGCTGCGCTGGGTGTGCGAGGCGGGCGGGTGGCGCATCGAGGGGGAACTGGATTGAAGGCGCGCGTCCAGCGGGGGAGGAAGGCGGGCTACGTCGAACTGCATGCCCGGAGCGCGTTCAGTTTCTTGCGGGCGGGTTCCCTGCCGGAAACGCTGGCTGAACGGGCCGCCGAACTGGAGCTGCCGGCGTTGGGGATGTGCGACCGGCTCGGATTGTACGGGGCGCCGCGGCTCTCCGGGGCGGCCCGTGCGGCCGGGGTGCGTGCGATTCACGGGGCGGAGTTGACGTTGGAGGACGGGTCGGTGCTGCCGGTGCTGGTGGAGGATCGGACGGGGTATCGCAATCTGAGTGCGCTGCTCACGCGGGCGCATCTGCGTGCGGCCAAGGGCGGGGCGCGGGTGCGCTGGGACGAACTGGCGGAGGCGGGGCCGGGATTGGTGGCGTTGACCGGGGATGCCGAGGGGCCGCTGGCGCGGGCCTGGCTGGGGCGGGTGCCCGGGGGTCCGGAGAGGGTGCTGGATCGGCTGGTCCAGGCGTTCGGGCGGGACGGTGTTTTTGTCGAGTTGCAGCGGCACCGGCGGCGGGGCGAGGAGCGGTGGATCGGGGCGGCGGTGGGGATGGCCGGGGCGGCGGGACTGCCGTTGCTGGCCACCAACGGGGTGTTGTATGCGACGCCCGAGGGACGGCGGGTGGTGGATGTGTTCACGTGCCTGCGGGGGCACACCACGCTCGACCTGGCGGGCCGGACGCTCGAGGTCAATGGCGAGCGGCATCTCAAGACGGCGTCCGAGATGGCGGCCTTGTTCGCCGATCTGCCCGGGGCCGTGGACGCCTCGGTCCGGTTGGCGGAACGCCTCCGGTTCGGTCTCGACGATCTGGGCTACGCCTTCCCGACGTTTCCGGTGGGACCGGGTGAGACGATGGAAGGGGTGTTGCGGGAGTGGACGTGGCAGGGGGCGCGCGAGCGGTATCCCGGGGGTGTTCCCGGGCGGGTGCGTCCGTTGCTGGAGAAGGAACTGGCCCTGATCGGGAAACTGGGCTTTGCGGGGTATTTTCTCATCGTCGCGGACCTGATCCGCTTCTGCCGGCGGGAAGGCATTCTGGTGCAGGGACGCGGCAGTGCGGCCAACAGCGCGGTCTGCTTCTGCCTGGGCATCACCGCGGTGGACCCGGTGAAGTTCGAGGTGCTGTTCGAGCGTTTCCTGAGCGAAGGCCGCCGGGGCTGGCCGGACATCGATCTCGATCTGCCGAGCGGAGAGCGGCGGGAACGGGTGATCCAGGAGGTGTACCGCCGGTATGGGCCGCACGGCGCCGCCATGACGGCCACGGTGATCCGCTATCGTGGACGCAGTTCGGCCCGCGAACTGGGTAAGGTGCTGGGATTCCCCGTGGACATGCTGGATCGGTTCTCGGCGCTGTTTGCCCACGGCGACTTCCCGCACAGCCTCGACCTCGAAGCCCAGATGGAACGGGCCGGTCTGGCGCGATCCCATCCACGGGCGCCGGTGTTCGCCGCGCTTTACCGGCAGATGACGCGGCTGCCGCGGCATCTGGGTCAGCACTCCGGCGGGATGATCCTCTGCCAGGGGGATCTGCACCGGGTGGTGCCGCTGGAAAACGCCGCCATGCCCGGGCGCGTGGTCTGTCAGTGGGACAAGGACGACTGCGAGGATCTGGGGATCATCAAGGTGGACCTGCTTGGGCTCGGCATGATGTCGGTGTTGCAGGACGCCGTGCAACTGACCCGCGACCGGGGCAGCCCGGTGGAGCTGGCCGGTCTGCCCAAGGACGACCCGGCCACCTTCGAACTGCTGCGGCGCGCCGATACGGTGGGTGTTTTTCAGGTGGAAAGCCGGGCGCAGATGGCGACGTTGCCGCGCCTGAAGCCGCGCTGCTTTTATGATCTGGTCATCGAGGTGGCCATCATCCGGCCCGGCCCCATCCAGGGCGACCTGGCGCACCCCTACCTGCGACGTCGCGAGGGGGCCGAACCGGTTCGGTACTGGGACCCGCGGGTTCGTCCGGTGCTGGAGCGGACCCTTGGGGTGCCGCTGTTTCAGGAACAGATGCTGCAGATCGCGATGGTTCTGGCGCACTTCACCGGGGACGAGGCGGAGGAGTTGCGCAAGGCGCTCAGTTTTCATCGCAGCGACGAGCGGATGCGCCGGTCGCAATCGCGGCTTGAGGAGGCGATGCGCCGGTCCGGGCTGGCTCCCGGGGTGGCGGGCGAGATTGCCCGGGCGGTGGGGTCGTTTGCGCTCTACGGATTTCCGGAATCGCACGCCATCAGTTTCGCCCACCTCGCCTACGCCAGCGCCTACCTCAAGGCCCACCGGCCGGGCGAGTTCTATTGTGCCTTGCTCAACAACCAGCCGATGGGCTTCTACACCCCCGCCACGCTGGTCAAGGACGCAGCCCGCCACGGCCTGCGGGTGCGCCCGGCTTGTGTGGGCACGTCCCGGTGGGAATGCACCCTTGAATCGGATCGGGTGCTGCGCCTCGGACTCCTCCAGGTGCGCGGACTCTCCCGAATCCGTACCCTGGAGATGCTCGCCGATAGGGACCGGCGCCCCTTCGCGTCCCTTGCCGATTTCAAGCGGCGCACGCGGTTCAGTACGGCTGAACACCGAATCCTCGCCGAGGTGGGTGCGTTGAATGTCTTCGCACCGCACCGGCGGGCCGCCTTATGGGAGGCCGAGCGGCTCGAACGGCCGGATGACCTGTTCGAGCGCTGGGCGAGTGCCGGCGTGGATGCGATGCGGGACGAAGATCCCGGCCCGCTTCGGCCCATGAATCTGCTGGAACGGACTGGGGCGGATTACAGCGGACTTGGGCTGACCACGGGCCCGCATCCGATGGCACTGGTGCGGGCGCGGTTGCCCGAGGTCTGGACCGCCGCCGAATTGGGGCAGGCCCGCTTCGGGCAACGGATACAGGTGGCGGGCCAGGTGATCTGCCGTCAGCGCCCGGGAACGGCCAAGGGGATCTGCTTTGTGAGCCTCGAAGACGAGACGGGCATTGCCAATGTGATCGTGTCGCCGGGACTCTTCGAAGCGTGTCGTCTGACGCTCACGACCGAGCCTTTTCTGTGTGTGGAAGGGGTGGCGCAACCGCGTCATGGAACGGTCCATTTGCGGGCGGAGCGGGTGAAGTGGCTGAATCTTGGGGAAGTGGCGCCGGGCGCCTCGCATGATTTCCGCTGAGGACGCTGAGGAATCTGCACCCCTTGGGTGCGAATGCTTCCCTGGCCGATCTGTGCCGGGCAGTGATGGGTCTTGGGTTGCCTTGCCCCTGACACAGCGGTTTACCCCACCGCATCCACTCGCAGATCCCGCAATACGGCAAGCCCCGGGATGGGGGCGCCGCGAATGATTCGCGCGCCGCTCTTGCGCCGCTTGCCGAATTTA
>JAHCBA010000079.1 GCA_019634625.1 Verrucomicrobiia bacterium | reverse complement strand
ACGCGTCGAGTACCGCCCGCCCGATCCGGCCGCCAATCCCTACCTCTGCTACAGCGCCCTGCTGATGGCCGGCCTGGATGGTGTCCTCAACAAGATCGATCCGGGCGAACCGATGGACAAAAACCTCTACGAACTGCCCCCCGAGGAACTGGCCCGCGTGCCCAAGGTCCCCGGCAGCCTCGCCGAAGCCCTCGACGCCCTCGAAGCGGACCACGACTTCCTCCTCAAGGGCGATGTGTTCACCAAGGACTTCCTCGCCATGTGGATCGAACACAAGCGCCGGGAACAGGACGCCATCCGGCTCCGCCCCCACCCGTACGAGTTCTTCCTCTACTACGACTGCTGAACCGGCTGGACATCCAGAGTTGAGCCGGGGTTCGAACCCGCCTTCGAGGATTCGACCCCCGGACTGATCGCCCCTCCAGTCACGACCCCGCCCGGGGTCGTGACTGGAGTCCGGCCATGTTGGGGAGCCACAGAGCCGCTTCGATTCCCTTCGTCGGCAACGTCGTTGGAAACAGGGTCGCGACAATGGCGGTCCCAAGTGAGTCGGCTGACGGTTTCCGTGGTGTCCGGATGGCGCCGAACGCGCAGCGGATGCGTCGGGAAGTCCGGCCTGAGAGCCTGTCTCAGCAGGATCGTCCCGCCCCCCCCATGCTCCCCGGCGTTCCGCTTTGACGGCGCATCCCCGAAGGCGTAGAAATCCCGTCATCGATGATGAATACCTTCGGGCGCATTCTCGGGGTCGGCCTGCTCGGAAGCACCCTTGCCTGGGCGGCCGAGCCGCCCCCTGCCGGGCGGCAGGTGGAGTTTTCTCCGCCCGGCGCCGGCACCATGCCGGTCAAGCCGCTGACGGAACGCGACATTGGCGCTCGATCGTTCAATTTCCAGACCCGTGATGCTTCGGCACCGCCCGACATGTCGCCGGTCACGATGCTTCCCGCTGCGGATCAGGTGAACCAGAGCCGGATCCTGCTCGAGTTGCTCGAACGGAACGGCGCTTTCTCCGGCGGCTTGTGGGACGGCGACGAGGAAGACCGAGGGCAACGTACCGAGGTTGGCATCGACGACCTGTTCGCCCCCTCCGCCCGGCGTGCCGATGACCCCACTTCGCGGCGCGATTCGGACCGGGATCGGCGCAACCCCGGCACGGATCGGGACTCGGCGGGGCGCGACACCCGGGACAACCTCGATGGCCGCTCCGGCAGCGCGGATTCGAGGCCGGGGACCTTGGGAGACAATCGCGATGCCATGAGTCAAACCGGCCTTTCAGACACCCGTTTCCTGCCCGCCATGGACCTTCAGCGGATCGGCATGGACAGTCTGGAGCGAGACCGCCGTCCGGGAGCCGACAATCTCCTCGATCCGGACCGATCCCGCGGTCTTCGCTCCTCCGGATTTGGATTTCGCGACAGCGACGAGGAACGGGCGCGCACGGCGCGCATGGAATCCTTCCGCAGCCTCCTCGGTGGCAGTTCTGGCATCACCTCCTGGCAACCCGGCAACGTCCTCACACCCGGTGTCGGCGGGAACCCCACGATCGGGGCAGCGCCCGGTGGCTTCCTCGGCATCCCCGGGCGCGGCCCCCTGGGCGCCTCCGAACTCTCCGGCGGATCGCCCGTTCCGCGCCCCGAAGACTCCCTCGGCGCCTCGCGCTCGCTGCAACTGCCCGGACGAGGCCTCGATCTTGGCCTTCCGAGCGGCACTCCTCGCGCCGGCGGCTTCGGCGAGTCGCCCAATCCCATCTCCACCATGCGGCCCATGGAGCTGTTTCAACGGAAGCACGACGCCCGGATGCCCGCGAGGGCCTTCTAGACACAGGTTCCCTGGTCCCGTCTGAACGCCTCCCCCCCCCGCAGTCCGTCACGTCGCGTTACGCCAGCAGCAGCACTTCCACGTCCCGCCCCATTTCCCATACGGACCGCGGCGGCACGTCCAGAAGACCGTTCGCTTCCGCCAGCCCGGACTGAATGTGGGAAGCCTGCGCTCCCGCAATCCACACCCGGCCTTCCTCATCCAGTCGGACCCTCATGAAATGGCGTCGTTCGCCCTCGTTGCCGACCGCTTCCCCCAATCTCCCCCGCAATCGCTGCCCGTGCGCCACCTTCATTCCCATGAGGCGTCGCAAGGCCGGTCGGACCAGCAACCACCACGTGACGAACGCCGACACGGGATTCCCGGGCAGCCCAAACCACAGCGCACTCTCGAATCGGCCCCAGGCAAAGGGCTTGCCCGGCTTCAATGCCAGTCGCCAGTTCTCCACCGTGCCGCCCAAGGCCATCACGGCGGCCTTCACCAGGTCCGAATCCCCCACCGACACCCCCCCCGTGGTCACCACCACGTCGCTGGCCCGCGCCGCGTCCACCAGGGCGGCCATGGTCCCTTCCGGCGTGTCCTGGACCAGTCCCGCGGACACAAGATGAAATCCGTCCTTCGCCGCCAGAGCACTCAGCAACGCCCGGTTGCTGTCATAGATCCGACCAGGCACCAGGGGATCCCCCGGACTTGTCAGCTCGTTCCCGGTCGCCAACAGGGTGATCCGCGGACGCCGATGCACGCTGACCGTCGCGTGTCCGGTCGCCGCCAGCAATCCGACCCGCGCCGGGGACAGGGGCACTCCCGCCTCCGCAACCCGCGCCCCCAGCTTTAAATCGCCTCCCGCCAGTCGAACCCCCTCCCACGGGCCGACCGATGCCATGAATCTCACCAGGCCTCCCTCCCCGCGTGAGGTGTCCTCCTGCATCACCACAGCATCCGCGCCCGGCGGCACGATGGCCCCGGTGAAAATCCGGACACAGGTGCCGGACGTCACCAGGCGGCTGGGCAGGTCCCCGGCGCTGACCCTTCCCACTTCCTCCAAGGCCACCGGATTCTCCGGACCGGCCCCCGCCAGGTCTGCGGACTGCACGGCATAGCCGTCCACCGACGCATTATCGAACGGCGGCAACTCCACCCGGGCATTCAAATCCCCCGTTGGCACCCTCCCTGTCGCCATGGCGACCGGAAGGATCTCGGTGGTGGCCAGGGGTCGAAGACCTCCCAGGATGCTCTCTTGTGCGGATTCAAGGCTGATCATGGCTGCAATTCCTCAGGGAGTGGCTTCCGTCCCGGGCGGCCGGTCGGGATTTCGGCGCTGACGCAGTTGCCAGGACCAGGCCAGCAACACGGCCGCCAGCACGGCACCCAGGATGCCCAGGGCCGCAAACGAGCCCCGCGTGAACCGCCAACTCAGTACGATCGCCGCGACCCCCAGGAAAACCGTGACCGCGTAAAAGAAAATGGCGGCCTCCTTCTGGCTGAGCCCAAACCTCAACAACCGGTGGTGCACATGCGTGTCATCCGCGGTGAACGGATGACGCCCCCGCCGCATCCGCCCGATCACCACCTGGGTCGTGTCAAACAGCGGCAGCGCAAACAGCAGCAGCGGCACCAGCACCAGCGTGGCCGTGGCCGCCTTGAAAAACGACAACGTCCCGATCCCCGCCATCAGCAACCCCACCAGCAGGCTCCCGCTGTCCCCAAGAAAAATCCGTGCAGGCGAAAAGTTGTAGGGAAGAAATCCCAGCGTCGCCCCCGCCAACGCGAAGGTCAGCAACGCCACCACCGTGTTCCCCCCGATGATGTTGATCATCGCCAGGGACAACGCCAGCACCGCCGCCACCCCGGCCACCAGCCCGTCCATGCCGTCCAGCAGATTGGTCGCATTCGTCAATCCCACGATCCACAACACCGTCACCGGCCCCGCCATCCATCCCAACGCCCACGCCTCCCCGAACGGATTGGTCACCTCGGTGATCCGGATGCCGCCGGCATACATCCCTGCCGCAATCCCGACCTGCAACACCAGCTTCCGCGCCGCACTCAGCCCGGCCACATCGTCCAGCATCCCCACGACAAACATCAGGCACCCGCATCCAACCAGGGTGAGCACCAGCGCCTGCTGCTCCTGGAAGATGCGCGCCACCCGGTTGTCGATGAGATACAACGCCACCCACGGCACACAGAACCCCGCCAGCACCGCCAGCCCACCCAGCCGCGGTATAGGCTCGCGATGGATCTTTCTCGCCTCCGGACGGTCCACCGCGCCCAACCAGAATGCCAGCCGCGCCGCGATGGGCGTCATCAAGAACGACACCCCCATCGCCAGCAGCAGCACGGTGAAATACGTCCTCATCCGCCGTCCCGTCGTTCCGCCCGCACCCTCGCGAACAGGTCCCGGTACCGCGAGACCATCTTCTCAAGCGCGAACTCGTCTCGCGCCCGAAGCCGGCCCGCTTCGCCGAACCGCGCCCGGAGCGCCCGATCAGCGCACAAGGTTTCAAGCGCGCTGGCAAGCGCTTCCGCATCCGCCGGCGCCACCACCCACCCCGTCTCCCCATCCCGGTTCACATACGGCACTCCGGATTCCAGCCGGCAGCTCACCACCGGCTTCCCGCACGCCATCGCCTCCACCTGCACCAGCCCGAACGCCTCGTTCGGCGTGATCGACGGCAGCACGAACACGTCGCAGGCCCGCAGCAGCGCCGGCAATGCCTCATCGTCCACCTCCCCCCAGAAACGCACCCGGTCCCGCACCCCCAGCCCCCGCGCCTGCTCCTCCAACTCCCCGCGCAACGGCCCCGACCCCACCAGCCACCCCACCGCATCCAACCCGCGCAGGGCCTCAATCAGGTAACGCTGCCCCTTGTACTCCACCAGTCGCCCGATGTTCAGCAGCACCGGACGCCCCGCCGCCTCCGCCAACGCCTCCGCCATTCCCGCCGGCTCCGCCCCCTGCCGGGCAAACCGTTCCAGATCCAATCCAAACGGGATCACCTCGCACTTGTCCCGGTACCGCCTCAACACCGGCGACGCCTCCCGCTGCGGCGGCGTCGCCACCACAATCCGCGCCGCCCGCCCCAGCATCCAGTCCATCAGCGGCCGGTACCCCCGCTGTACCGACGCCTGCCGGACCACGTCGCTGTGGTACGTCACCACCCACGGCGCCGCCCGCCGCCCCAGCCACAACGCCAGATCCGCCAGCGGATTCGGGAAGTGCATCTGAACCACGTCCCCCTCCTGTCGTCCCGAAGCCAGATACCCCGGACTCACCGGCAGTGAAAACACCGTCCCCCACGCCGCACAGCGCCTGACCCGCACCCCATTCAATACCTCCCGAACCGTCCGCCCAGCGTCGTTCGCCACCACGCAGCTCACGTCATCCCCGCACCGCGCATACCCTTCGCACGACGTTTTCGTCAGGGTCTCGATCCCCCCGTGGTGCGGCGGATAGTACTTCCCCAGAACCAGGACCTTCATCCCTCTCGTCCCTCCACCAGGGCCAGCCCCAGCCGCTCGCACGCCTCCACCTGCCGCCGCCACTCAAACCCACGCCCGTACGCCGCACACCGCTCTCGCGAGGGCAGCCGCCCCGGTTCCTCCAGCACCCTCCGCAGTCGCCCCGCCAGCGATGCCACGCACCCCGCCTCGAATAGCAGTTCCCCGCCCAACGGCTCCAGCAGCTCCGGCGTCGCCCCCGCCCGCGACCCGAGCACCGGCGTCCCGCACGCCAGCGCCTCGACGGTCGCCAGCCCGAATCCCTCCAATCCCAGTGACGGCATCACCGCCACGTCCGCCGCCTGCAACAACCGCGGGACATCCGCCTCGTCCAGGTGCCCCAGCCACCGAACCCGCCCCTCCAACCCCAGCCTCCCCGCCTGCTCCCGCAGCCGTCCCTCCGCCGATCCCCTCCCCGTCAGCCACAACCGCGCCCCCGGATGCCCGTCCCCCCCCGCCGCAAATGCATCCAACAACACGTCCAGCCCCATCCGCGCCTCCAACCTCCGCACCGCCACCACCAGAATGTCATCCCCCTCCAATCCCCACGACCGTCGCACCGCCTCCCGGTCGGGCGCCGGTCGGTACCGCTCCCCATCCACCCCCCCGGGCACCACCTCCATCTCTGGCAATCGGCGCCCGTGCCACCGGACCGCCTCGCCCGCCATGGACCGGCTCAGCACCAGCACCCGCGAGGCACGTCGCAAGGCCCTCTTCTCCACCCGCCGCATGGCCCGCATGACCATTCCCCGCCCGATCCGCCTGACCCAGCCGCCAGTCTCCAATCCCGAGGCATACCGGTACTCCTCCGCCCACGGGCCATGATATGTGTGCACCACCGGAACCGGCGCCGTCGCCACCGCCGGCTCCAGATAGGCATGGTGCTGCAGGATCACCGTCGGCACGTCGTCCGCCAGGCACGCCCGGATCCGCATCGCCGCCGCCCGGTTGGCCGACCGCCACCGCGCAAAGAACGGCCCCGCCCCGGCCCGGTAACGGTGGATGAGCACCCCGCCACGCCATGACATCTCCTCCAGATCACCCCGGGGATCGACCGTCACCACCTCCACCCGGTGCCCGCGTGCCGCCAGCCCCATCGACTGCGCTTCCGCCACCTTCCACGCCCCACCCGGCACTTCCGGAGGATACCCGAGACTGACCGTCAGAAAGCGCATCGCAGGCTCTGATCTCACGCTTCCTCCGCCCCCGCTCCCACCGCTGCAAACACCCCCGCAAACCCGTCCCGCACCCGCTCCACGGTGAACCGTTCGCGGACCGTGCGCAGCCCTTCCCGCACCAGTCGCTCCCGCAGCAACCTGTCCTTCAACCCTCGTTCCATCTGCCGCCGATACTCCCCCACCTCGCCCGGCCCGGCCAGCAGCCCGTTCACTCCTTCGTAAATGATCTCCGGCACCGCCCCAGCCCTCGCCGCCAGTACCGGCACCCCCGCCGCCATCGCTTCGATCAGCACCCGCCCGAACGGTTCCGGCTTCCTCGATGCATGCACCACCAGATCCAGATCGCTCAGCACCGACGTCACTTCCCTCCGGAATGCCACCCAGTGCACCCGCCCCCGCAAGACCCCCTCGCCGGCCTCCCGCCGCAGCGCCGCCTCGTACCCCTGGTCCTCGTTGAAGGCCCCTCCCATCAGCACGAATTGTCCCCCACCCCCGTCCCGGCACCAGTCCCGCGCCACCTTCAAAAACAGGTCCTGCCCCTTCCAGGGCGTGTACCGCCCCACCATGCCCACCAGCGGAACATCCGCCCCGAGGCCCAGTTCCCCCCGTAACACCCCCGCCTCCCGCCGCCGGTACCGCTCCAGCGGAATCCCGTTCGGCACGGCAACCACCCGGCCCCCGGGCAGCCCAAGCTGCAGCAGACTCCGTCGCACAAACTCCGAGACGGCCACGCACCGCGTCGCCCGACACCACGCCTGCACCGTGAACAACCATCGCGCGGTCCGGGGAAAGAAATCGGCCGACAGCGCATCGTTCACCCACCACACCGACGGCACACCCGCCCCCCGGCAGACGGCTCCCGCCGCGAAATGATCCTTGTTCGTGCACGAAACCACCACGTCCGGATCCCACTCCGCCACCAGGGTCGCCAGCGTCTTCCGCGCGTCATGCAACGCCAGCCACGCCCGCCACGCCCGCCATGCCCGCCCCAGCGGCAACCGCCGGCCCACCGCCCTGAACGTTCCCAGAGCGTCCCCCAGCCGGTACGGCACCCGCACCACACCTTCCCTCCCCAAAGCCTCGTCCAGCGGACCCTCCGGATCGCAGGCCACCACCGATTCCCAATCGCCCCGCCCGCACGCCGCGCCCAGCAGCTCCACCAGGTTCACCTCCGCCCCCCCGAGGATCCGCCGCGCATGATCCACCCACAATACCCGTCGCGGTACGCCGCCACGAACACGCTCCATCCTCGAAGGATCCCCCGCCAAACCCGGTCCCCCTGCCCCACCCGTCGCCGGCACCTGGGTCTCCCTGGTCTTCACGTCGTCTCCCGCCCTCGCACCAGCATTCCCCGCAACACTTCCCAGACGGCATCCGTGGACAACCCCGCCAGACCCGTGTCGTCCTGCAACATCACCACCCGCTGCCCCCGCGGACGCCACAGCCTCGGATCAGTGGGACCCCACAGCACCACGCACGGCAACCCGACCGCCGCCGCCAGGTGCGTGATCCCGGAATCGTGCCCCACAAACAGCGAGCACCCCCGCAACATCCCCGCCAGCACGTCCAGCGGCACACTCCGCGCCAGCCGCACCCGGCCCGCCGGCAACCCCGCCATCAGATTCTCCAGCCGGTCCCCCTCCGCCTCCCCGCCCACCAGCAACACCCGCTGCTCCCCGTCCTCCAACACCCGCCGCAACAACTCCGCCCATCGCCGTTCCGGCCAGTTCTTCGTCTCCGAGCCGCTCCCCGGATGCGCCGCCAGCCACCGCCCATCCCCGGGAACCACCCGTTCCGGCGCCAACCGCGGCATCGGGTCCGCCCCGAACACCGCCAAGGCCTCCAGCGGTCGCAGGAACGTCTCCGTGGCGTGGAGCCCCGACCCCGCCTCCGGCCGATGCGGCCCCACGATGAACTGCGCCTGCGTGCAGCGCGCCACGTTGGTCCGGAATATCAGGTCCGGATCGTACAGGTACGACACCACCAGCCCGAACCGGTCCAGGAACGACGCCGTTCCCGCGTCCAGATCCGCACCCCGCCCGAAAAAGCCCGCCAGCGCCCGCGCCTCGATCGGATGCACCGCGTCCGCCAACCCCCCGATCAATGCCAGCCGAGCAATGTGCGGATACCCCAGCACCTCGATCGTCACCCGCGGAAACTGCCCCCGCAACGCCGCCAGCACCGGCAGCGTCAGGATGAAATCCCCGATCGCACCCCCCCGGATGACCAGGATTCGCCCCATGGTCCCTCAGGCTCACTCCGATCCGCGCCCCTCCGTCTCCCTCGGGTCGGCCGTGCCCGTGGACCGCGTGTCGCGTTCCTGCGGCGGTCGAATCGGCGCAAATTCCCCCGTCCACCGCCTCCGGTCCGCAATCAGCAGGTAATGGGGGAAGGTGCTCAGGAAATCCGGCGCCTGATTCAACGGAAAACTCTCCGGCAACTTCTCCTTCGTAATCATATCGACAATGAACTTCCCCCACTGCCACCCGTTCATCACCCATCCGCTCACGAAACGTTGATCGAGCGTGATCCGCGTCAGGTACACCGCGTTCACCGTCTTCTGCCAGTCATGGATGTCGTTGAACGACTGGTACGGATCCCGGCTCAGCAGGATCGACTGCCGGTCCCCGTACCACGCCATCGCCCACGGCATGTCCGACATGATCATCTCGTCCGGCCCGAACCAGCGCGCCACCCGCTGGATCGAGGGCGGATAATAGGGCGGATAGGCGATCGGACTCACCCGCGGCGGCCCGAAGGTGACGATCAACGGCAGCCAGCAGACCAGCACCGCCGCCCCGAGAATGACCTTCCGCCAGGCATCCACCACCACGTCCAGACTGTTGACCAGCAGCATCAGCAGCCCCGCCCCAAACAAAAAAACCAGCGGCGCCAGCACCACCAGCAGATTCTCCGAGTGGATCCGCGGCACCACATCGGACAAATGCGTCCGCGCCAGAATCTGAGCCAGTCCCAGCGTCACCAGCGCCCCCACCGTAAACCATCTCAGCCGCCCCCGGCCCGGATGCACGAACGGTACAAAAAGCCCCACCAGGAAGAACGCGGTCAGCCATGTCCCTCCCAACTGCGGCAGATCCTCCTGCAGCAACCGCCCCGCCCCGACAAACGCCTTCCGGACAATGTCCGCCCGCGTCACCTTGCCGACATCGATGTCCCGCGGATCGAGGGACCGGGTCATCCAGTCGTCGCTGAAATGCGGGGTCTCCTGCACGAGACTGTAGGCCGCAATCCCGAACGGGTTCCCACAGATCTGCCAGTTCCGCACCAGCCACGGCGAAAACGTCCCCAGAAACATCAGCGCCGCCACCCCCGACAGCACCGCCCGCCGTCCCGGAAAAGCCGCCACCAGGAACACCACCACCGGCAACGCCAGCACCGCCAGCGAGTAGCGCGTCAGCCCCAGCAACCCGCACACCCCTCCCGCCACCGCCGCCAGCACCACCGCCTTCCCCAGGCTCATGGGCGGATCGCCCCGCACCCCCAGATCCAGCCGCACCAGCACGTTCGCCAGCACCGTCACCAGAAACAACGCCAGCATCGTCGAATGCCCCGAAGCGCTGAACTGCCAAAGCAGTTCGCTCCCCAGCATCACCAGCACCGTCAGGAACGCCACCCCCGGATCGAACAGCCGCCGCGCCAGCAGCCATATCAGAAACACCGACAGGAAGAAGAAACCCTGGTTGATCAAGGTGATGACCAGATCCGGACGGTGCCTCGTGAAGATCCCCTCCTCGCTCGAAACGATGTCGTGTTGGAACAGCCCCGGGATCTTCATGAACCCCGCCAGCACCGCCGGATACAGCGGCGCATTCGCCAGGTCCGGATGCTCCCCCTTGATCAGCGGGTCCCGGTCGTCCCGGTGCTGCATGATCACGCTCATGCTCAGCGGCCGCACGTACCGGGTGGTGAACCCCCGCCCCTCGGCCAGATTCCGCGCCACCTGCGCCGCATCCATGGCCTCCTCGCTCTTCATGTTCTGAAACTCCCGCAGATCAAACACCACGGTGAGGCTCAGAATCCCCAGCAGCAGGGCGGCCAGACGCAGGTAGCGCGCTCCCGCGCCAACTTCGAGAATGTGAATGAGTTCCTGGAGGCGTGGCATGGCTCAGAATCCTTCGATGCGATACTCGTGTAGTTTGCGATGCAGCGTTCGCCGGCTGATGCCGACCCGCCGGGCTGCTTCCGTGCGGTTGCCCCCGGTCTCCCGCAGAGCCTGGAGAATCAATTCCCGTTCGGCATCCTGCACCGTCACCCCCCCCGCCAATCCCGCCGACGGAACCCGTCCCGACTTCGATTCCAACCCCGGTTCCAATCCCGCCCGCCCGCCCGGCCCGCCAGTCGGCGTCCGCACGTCGGGAGGCAGATCCCGCAGCCCGATCACCGGGCCCCGTGACAGCACCACCGCCCGCTCCACGGCGGCCCGGAGTTCCCGCACGTTGCCCGGCCAGTCGTGGACCTGCATCGCCTCCAGCGCCTCGGGACTGAAGGCGTTCGCCGTCTTCCCGTTGGCCGAGGCCGACTCCCGCAGAAAGGCCGTCGCCAGCAGCGGAATGTCCGACCGGCGCTCCCGCAGGGCCGGCATCACCAGCTCCACCACGCAGAGCCGCCAGTACAAATCCTCCCGAAACCGCCCCTCGCGCGCCATCGCACGCAGATCCCGGTGCGTGGCCGTGATCAGCCGCACATCCGACGTCAGCGTCCGGTTCGAACCCACCCGCTCGAACGTCCGCTCCCCGAGAAATCGCAGCAGCTTGACCTGCAGCGTCGCGTCGAGTTCCCCGATCTCGTCCAGAAACAACGTCCCGCCCTGCGCCTCCTCAATCCGCCCGATCCGCCGCTCGTGCGCCCCGGTGAACGCCCCCTTCTCGTGCCCGAACAATTCGCTCTCCAGCAGCGTCGGCGCCAGGGCCCCGGCATGCACGATCACCATCGGACCCCGCGCCCGCGGACTCAGCCGGTGGATCGCCCGCGCAATCAGTTCCTTGCCCGTCCCGCTCTCCCCCCGGATCAGCACTGTCGCCCGCGATTCCGCCACCAGCCGCACCGTGTCGAACACCTCGCGCATCGCCGGCGATTCCCCAATCACCTGGTCCAGCCCGAACTTCACGTCGAGCTGACGGTGCAGCGCGGTGTTCTCCGTCTCCAGCCGCCGCGTCCGCAGCGCCTTCTCGATCTTCAGCTCCAGCAGCTCGATCTCCATCCGCCCCTTGGCGATGTAGTCGTCCGCCCCACGCTTCATCGCCTCGACGATCGTCTCGTCCGAACCGTAGGCCGTCATCAGGATGCACACCGGCGGCCGGGCCAGCGATTTCGCCCGCTCAATCACCTTCAGCCCGTCCTCCTTCGGCAACCGCAGATCGGTCAGCAACACGTCGAACCGCTCCCGCTCCAGCAGCTCCATCGCCGACCGCGCATCCTCCGCCGCAAACACGTCGTACCGGTCCTCCAGCGCCAGCCGCAGCCCGTCCCGCGTGGTCTTCTCGTCGTCCACAATGAGCAGTGTCGGCGTGTTCATGCATTCGGATGCGACAGCAGCCGGACCCGCGGGGCCCCGGGCAGCCAGATGCGGAACCGCGTGCCCCGGCCCACATGGCTCTCCACATCAATCCGCCCATGGTGCGCCCGCACCAGCCGCTGCACAATCATCAGCCCCAGCCCCGTCCCCTTCTTCTTCGTCGTGTGAAACGGCTTGAACAGCCGGTTCATCGTCTCCTGCGGTATCCCACCCCCGGTGTCCTCCACGCTCAACCAGTGCCCGTCCGCATGCCGCCCCGTCTCCAATGTCAGCGTCCCCCCACGCGTCATCGCCTGCATCCCGTTCCGCACCAGATTCACCAGCACCTGCTTGATCTGGTCCGGATCGAAATGCCCCGGCGGCAGATCCGGCGCCAGCCGTTCGACCACCAGCAACCCCCGGTTCTCCAGCTCCGGACGCAGCAGCGCCAGGGTCTCCCGCACCGTCCCGTTCAGGTCCGCCGCCCGCAACCGCGGCGTGCTCGGCCGCAACGCCTGCAAAAACTGGCTCACGATCGTGTCCAGCCGCCCGATCTCCCCACGCGCCACCCCGTTGAACCGCTGCAGCTTCTCCAGCGACGCAAAGGCCCCCTGCTCCGCCTCCAACTGGTGGCTCCGCGGACGCGCCGTGCGCGGACTGTGATTCCGCATGGCCACCAGCTCCGACCGCAGCCGCCGCAGCTCCCGCTCCATCAACTGCAAATGGATGTTCAGCGCATTGAGCGGATTGCCGATCTCGTGCGCCAGGCTCGCCGCCAGCAGCGTCAGCGCCTGCAACCGCTCGCTCTCCACCGTCTCAAACTCCTTCTGCCGCGCCTCCGTGGCGTCGTTCAGGATCAACGCCAGTCCACTCCCCCCTGCCACCTCGCCATCAATGGGCGCCGCAAAAAGCCGGAAGAATCTCGGCCGCGGCCACGTCACCTCGAACTCCTGCCGCACCACCCGCGACGCCCCGCCCCCCTCCAGCGAACCCAGCTTCTCCCAATCCAGCTCCGGCAGCAGTTCCCGGATCGTCTGCCCCTCCCCCCTCGAACCGTCCGGCAACCCCAGCAGCCGCACCGCACTCTCGTTCAGATTCACCACCCGGCCGTCCCCCGTCGTCACCACAATCCCGTCCTCCACAATGTTGAACACCGTCTCGAACAGACTCCGCTCCTCCGCCAGGCGCCGCATCAGGTTGCGGACATTCTCCGCGTCCAGACGCGTCAGGCGCCCAAGGACCTTGTCAACGAAGCTGGTCTTTCCCGGAGGCATCAGGAGATCGGTCCACCCCGTCACGCCCGCCGGTCCGGCTCCGCGTCCGCACGCCCCTCCGACCCCAGCCAGCCCCGGCGGCGGAAATAAAGCAGCGTCAATACCGTCGCCGCCACCGTCAGCACCGTCACCCCGAGATACGCATGGGGAAGCCCCAGCTCCGGCATCCCCTCGAAATTCATCCCATACCACGTCCCCACCACCATGATCGGCGTGGTCGCCACCGTGATCAGGGTCAGCAGCTTGATCACCTCCCCCGTCTGCTGGCTCGACAGATTCACCGACACTTGCAGCACGTTGGTCAGCGAATCCGCATAGGCCTGGGCCCGCTCCCCGATGGTGAACAACGCATCGTACACATCCCGGTAGTACGGCACCAGGTGCGCCCGCACCAACTTGAACTCGCCCCGCGCAAACCGCGCCAGCACCTCCCGCTGCGGCCCGATGATCTGCCGGAGATGCATCACCTCCTTCTTCACCCCCAGAATCCGCCGGATGATCTCCCGGCTCTGCCGCTCGATCACCTGCTGCTCCAGATCCGCAATCTCGTACGCCAGCTCCTCCAACGCCGGCTTGTAGTTGTCCACGATCGAATCCAGCAGCGTGTGCGCCACCCGGTCCGGCGCCCGCGCCACATGCACCGTCCCCTTCCGGCACCGGTCCTCCACCGCCTGCACACTCCGCATGTGCGCGTCGTGGTACGTCACCAGGTAGTTCCTCCCCAAAAAGAAGTTCAGCTCCGTCGTCGCGAACACACCCCCCTTCCGGCTGTAATCCACCGCGTGGATCACCATGAACAGGTACGGCGAAAACCGGTCGTCGTCCTTCGGGAAATACTCCTCCACCTTCGGCGTCGCCGACTCCTGCCGGCAGTCCTCGATCGACAACGGATGGAAGTGGAAGATCTCGTCCAAAACCATCTTCGCCTCCTCCCCCGTCGCCGCCTCCAGATCCACCCACAGGAACAGGTTCGTGTCCGAAAGCAGCGTCGGCATCAGGAACGGTGCGATGTCCTGGCTGTGCAACCGCCCCTGGGTGGTAAAGGCAAATGACCGCATCATACAACGACGGCAATGCCCATGTCCGGGGCGTGCCAGAGTGACGCGATGGTACGAACCACCCCCCTGATGGCAAGCGGCAACCCCCCTCCTGCCCCCCTGCTCAATACTTGAGAGTAGGCCGCCCAGGCCTTCCCTCCCAATCATCATCCACCCCCCAGGTCGTCGCGTGCCCATGGCATTGCCTTGCCGTACCGCCTCTGCCGCGACGCCGCCCTCACCGGCAACAAGATCATCCACCTTGTTCTTATGTGCCCGGCCTTTTGCAATTGACACCCCATTTTAATGGGACCGGCACTTTACAA
>JAHCBA010000078.1 GCA_019634625.1 Verrucomicrobiia bacterium | reverse complement strand
AGTGGCGGATGCGCAGGCGTTTCAGCGGGCGGTGTGGCACTTCGAGCAGGAGTGGGTGCTGGCGGATCCGAACGGCAACAAGTTCGTGAAGTACGCGTTGGACAACGGGTTTACGGGCGGAGTGAACAACGATCCGACGGCAATGTTCCCGGTGTACGCCTTGAACCTGACGCAGGACGGCGAGCGCAAGCAGGACATGCTGGTGTGGTGCCCGCCGCCGAGCGTGCCGGAAGGTGGACTGACCCTGGCGATGCTGGGGGCGGGCCTGACCGGGCTGGCGATGGCGCGCCGGCGGCTGGTGTAACTTCGGGAACTGAGAGATTCCCAAGCGGAGGAGCGAGAAGGGGCGGCCTGGCCGCCCCTTCAAGCTTTTCATTTCAGGCTGGGACGGGGCGGGAGCGGTGCATCGCGGAGTTGTGGGTGAGGAGGCAGCGAATCGGAGGGACGAGCTCTGCGAGTCCTCAACCCAACGCGCCACACCGCTGAGGCCTCGTGGAACTCGGCCCTCCGAAGCGCCGCTTAGCGGAGTTCGCACCCTTCCCCACCACTCCGGGATGCGCGGGGGCGGGAGGCGAGGGAGGCGAGGGCCTCGATCCAGCGGGGATGTTCGTTGAGGCAGGGGACCAGGGTGAACTCCTCGCCGCCCGCTTCGAGAAAGAGTTCCCGTCCTCGCATGCCGATCTCCTCGATCGTTTCGAGGCAATCAGCGACGAACGCGGGGCACATGACGACGAGGCGTTTGACGCCGGACCGGGCGAGGCGGGGGATTTCGAGGTCGGTGTAGGGTTTGAGCCAGGGATCACGTCCGAGGCGGGATTGAAAGGCAACCGAGGAGGGGGAGGCCTGGGTGCGTTGGAGGAAGCCGGCGACGGTGCGCAGGCACTGGGCGCGGTAGCAGGTGGCGTGGGCCGGGGAAGGGGTTTCGCAGCAATTGGGGGTCTTCAGGCAATGGCAGCGGGTGGGATCGCTCTTGCGCAGGTGGCGTTCGGGGATGCCATGAAAGCTGAAAAGCAGATGGTCATGGGGCTGGGCCAGGTAGGGTTCGGCGCTGGCGACGAGGGCGTCGAGGAAGGCGGGATCTTCGAAGTAGGGAGGGATGGCGTGCCAGGCGAGGTCGGGGGTGACGCGGCGGGCGGTGGCGGCGACGTGTTCGACGGCGGTCTCGAAGCTGGACATCGCGTAGTGGGGGAAGAGGGGGATCACCACGGCCTGTCGAACCCCGCGGGCGGCCAGGCGCTGGAGGGCATCGGCGGCGGAGGGATTGCGGTAGCGCATGGCCAGTTCCACCGGACAACCCAGGCGGGTTTCGAGGAGGGCGCGAACCCGTTTTCCGGAAACGACCAGGGGCGAGCCTTCGTCGGTCCAGATCTGGTGGTAGGCCTCGGCCGATTGCTTCGGGCGGGAGGGCAGAATGAGGCCGTGGACCACGAAGGCGCGGATGGGCCAGGGCGAATCGATGACCCGCGGGTCCATGAGGAATTCCCGCAGGTAACGGCGGACATCCGGGACAGCGGTGGAGTCGGGGGAACCGAGGTTGATGAGGAGAACGCCTTGGGGGGTCATTGGGGATGAGGAACAGGTTGGGCGACGGGGACCGGTCCGCCGGGATCGGGCCGGACACCGACGGCGGCGAAGTGGGTGGCGATGCGCCGGGCGATGCGGGCGCCCGTCTGGATGGCATCGCTGAGGGCGACGCCATCGCGAAAATGGCCGGCGACGAAGAACCCTGGAAGTCGGGATTCGAGGGCGTCGAGGGTGTGCAGGAACCGATCGTAGCCGAGGATGTACTGGGGGATGGCACGGGGCCATCGGGCGATGTGCTGAAACCGGGGTTGCCCGGCGACGCCAAGGAGCCGGCCGAGATCGCGGCGGACGACATGGATCAGTTCGTCATCGGGCAGCCCGGCCACTTCGGGGCGGCGGACGCCGCCGACGTAGGTGGTGAGGGTCAGGTGGTCGTCGGGGGCGCGCCGGGGAAAGAGGGAGGAGGAGAAGATGGTTCCGAGGATGCCGAAGCCCTCCCGGTGAGGGATCAGCATGCCGAAGCCGAGGCAGTCGTGGCGGACCTCGTCGCGTCGGAACCCGAGGACGACGCTGGTGACGGGGGGGTAGGGGATGTCGGCGAAGGCGGCGAGGGAAGGGAGGTCGGCGCTTGGGATCTGGAGGCGGGCGAGGGAATGGGCGGTGCCGCAGAAGAGCACGGCCTGGTGCTGGGCGGTGAAGAGGGCGCCGTGATGATCGCCGGCGATCATCCAGCCGGATGGGGAGGGGTTGAGGGTGGTGACGAAGGCTTCCAGGCGGACGGCGTCGGGCATCGAGGCGTGGAGGGCATCGGGGAGGACCTGAAGGCCGTGGTCGAAGGAGAACTTCGGGGCGGAGGCCTTGGAGACCTCGCCGCGCCTGCGGCGTTCCCTGGCGCCAAGGATCTGTCCGCGGATCAGCGAGCCGTAGCGGGCTTCGAGGTCGTGGATGCGGTGAAAGGCGTGCCGGATGGAGAGGGCGGCGGGATCGCCTGCGTAGATGCCGGTGACCAGCGGGTCGATGGCGTAGTCGAGGAACTCCTGTCCGAGCCGGTGCCGGACGAAGTCCGCGACGCTGGGATCGCCCGGGGTGCGGCCGAGGAAGGGTTCGCGAAGGAGCCGGAGTTTGGCCTTCCAGGAAAAGAGGGGTGAGGTGAAGAAGCGCGGGCCGGAGATGGGCAGCGGGACGGGGCGTCCGTCGCGGACGACGTAGCGGGCGCTGGCGTCGGGGTTGGAATCGAGGCGACGGGGCGTGAGGCCGAGGTCGGCGAGGAGTTCGCCGATGCGGGGGCTGGTGTCGAGGATGGTGTTGGGTCCCAGCTCGGCGAGCCACCCGCCTTCACGATGGCTGCGGATCACCCCGCCGACGTGCGGGGCGGCGTCGTACACGGTGACGGAGAAGCCCGCTTTGCGGAGGGCGTGGGCGGCGGTGAGTCCGGTGATGCCGGCGCCGAGAATGCCGACCTGGGTCATGGGGGTGGGAGGATTGGGACGATGGGTCAGATGGCGCGGGAGAAGCGTCGCTCGGAAGTCTGGGGCAGGTGGGCATCGAAACGCATGGCGATGATGCGGACCAGGAGACGACCGAGATCGGTGAGGGAGAAGCCATCGCCGCGGACGTGGAGGAGGCCGTCGGCTTCGAGGTCGGCGAGGCTGTCGAGTTCGCGGGCGAAATACTCCGTGAAGGCGATGCCCAGGCGCCGGGAGAGGGGGGCGAACTCGACGCGCAGATTGCACATGATCTCCATGATGACGGCACGGCGGATTCGGTCGTCCTCGGTGACCGGACAGCCGCGGGCGACGGGGAGCTGGCCGGCCTCGACGGCGGGGTAATAGGCGTCGAGGGTCTTGTGGTTCTGCCAGTAGGCCGACGCGGTCTGGGAGATGGCGGACATGCCGAAGGAGGCGATGTCGGTGCCGGCGCGGGTGCTGTAGCCCTGGAAGTTGCGTTGCAGGGTGCCGCGGGCCTGGGCGAGGGCCAGTTCGTCGCCGGGGCGGGCGAAGTGATCCATGCCGATATAGGTATAGCCGGCCTGGCTGGTGAGGGTTTCGACGACGAGTTTGAGGAGCTGGAGCTTGGTCTCCGGGGAGGGCAGGGGGGACCGTTTCTCGAAGATCTTCTGGGAGGGTTTGAGCCAGGGGACGTGGGCGTAGCTGAAGACCGCCAGGCGGTCGGGGGCGAGTTCGATGATCCGATCGAGGGTGCGGCGGAAGGAGTCGAGGGTCTGGTAGGGAAGCCCGTAGATCAGGTCGAGGTTGAGGGACTGGAAGCCGGCGGACCGGATCCAGCCGATGACCTCGGCGGTGAGATCGGCGGGCTGGATGCGGTGGATGGCGGACTGGACCTGGGGATCGAAGTCCTGGACGCCGAGGGAGGCGCGGTTGAAGCCGGCATCGCGGAGGGCCTGGATGTGATCCGGAGAGAGCCGCCGCGGATCGATTTCGACGGACGCCTCGATGTCGGGGGCCAGGTGGAAGTGGCGGCGGATGGCGGCGCCCAGGGTGCGGATTTCGTCGGGGGCGAGGAAGGTGGGGGAACCACCGCCCCAGTGGAGCTGGGTGACCCGCCGGTCGGGATGGAGGAGGGGACGGGTGAGGGCCATTTCCCGGTCGAGGTACTCCACATACCGGGCGCCCTGACGGTGGTTGAGGGTGATGACGGTGGTACAGCCGCAGAACCAGCAGAGGGATTCGCAGAAGGGGATGTGGTAGTAGAGGGAAAGGTCGCGGGGCTCGACATTGCTGGCGGCGAGTTCCGTCCGGGCATCCGGTTCCCGGAAGGAATCGGCGAAGCGGGTCGCGGGCGGGTAGGAGGTGTAGCGGGGGCCCGCGACGTTGTATTTCCGGATCAGGTCCAGATCGACGTGAAGACCGCTCATGCGAAGGAACGGACGGTGTTGACGAGTGCAGTGAGGTTTTCGAGGGGGGCGTCGGGGGGGACGCCGTGGCCGAGATTGAAGATGTGACCCGGGCGGCCGCGCATGATTTCCAGAATGGTGCGGGATTCGCGGCTGACAACCTCGGGGGTGGCGGTGAGATGGCGGGAATCGAGGTTGCCCTGCAGGCCGACGTGGCCGGGGACGCACTGGCGCAGTTCGGCCAGTGGGGCGTCGGGGCCCAGGCCGATCACCTCGGCGCCGGTGTCCACAAGGTCGCGCCAGCGGGCGTGGGCGCCCTTGGAAAAGACGATGATCGGGACGCGGTGGCCGAGGGCGGACACGATCTCCCGGATCCAGCGTCCCGACGCATCGGGGTAATCGTCTCCGGGGAGGAGGCCCGCGAGGGTATCGAAGATCTGGAGGGCGTCGGCGCCGGCATCGCATTGGAGCCGGAGATATTCGATCAGGGCCTGGGTGAGCCGTTCGGCGAGGGCGTGGTAGGCGGGCGGGTCGGTGACCCGGAGATGATGGGCCTGACGGAAATCGGGCGAGCTGCCGCCTTCGAGCATGAAGTTCGCGAGGGTCCAGGGGGAGCCGCAGAAGCCGATGAGGGCGGTCCGGCCGTCCAGTTCGCGTCGGACCAACCGGAGCGCGGCTCCGACATATTCGAGGTGGTCCCGGGCGCGGGCCGGGTCGAGGCGATCCAGGTCGGCGCGGTTCTTCGGGGTCCAGTCCATCCGGATCCCACCTTGATCGGCGAAGTGGTAGCCCTGCCCCATGGCCTCGGGGATGACGAGGATGTCGCTGAAGATGATGGCGGCATCGAACTGGAAGCGCCGGATGGGTTGCAGTGTGACCTCGGCGGCCAGCTCCGGAGTGCGGACCAGCTCGAGGAAGGAGTGGCGTTCCTTGAGGGCCCGGTATTCGGGGAGGACGCGGCCGGCCTGGCGCATGAGCCAGACGGGGGTTCGATCGACGGGCTGACAGGCGCAGGCGCGAAGGAAGCGATCGCGGCAGGAAAATTCACCGCCGGGAGGCGCTGGGAGTGGGGAGGAAGATAACGGGGTCAAGGCCGTGGTGACGTTGGGCACTGCTGAGAAAAGCCTGCTGGAATCGCGGTCGGGTGGGAAGCCGGCTGTTTGGAAGGTGCGCGTCCTGATGTCCGCGGCGACAGGGGGGTGGGGTGCGATGGGCTGAGGACTCGCGGAGCTCGTCCCTCCGAAAGGTGAAGGGGGGTGGTGAAGTCGGAGGGCCGAGCTCTGCGAGGCCGCAGGGGAGTGGAGCGATGGGGGCGCACCTCAGTTTCTTGCAGCTGGCCTCGTACTCGTAATCGTCCTGCCCGGTTCGCATGCGGAACGGGAGGTCCGAACACGGTCGAACCCATCGGATCAGCTTTGAGGCGACGCTGAAACGGTGTGCCTGCGGCTTCGAGGACCGAGGACGATTACGAGTACGAGTACCGCCCTTCGGGCTGAGTACGAGTCCCGAGGAGGGGAAAATGGTGGGGTGCAATGGATTGGGGACTCGCAGAGCTCGTCCCTCCGAAGGGGCCGAACGGGCAGGGCGCCACTGCCCGCTTGGCATGAACCTGGGGATTGTGCTGGGTTTGCGGCATCCCATGGTCCACCGCTGGTATTCAACCGCGGTTCGGAGGGTTCTGGCGTTCTCCCTCGGTCCGTTCCTGCCCGTCTTCGGCGCGACCCATGCCGATCGCGGACCCGCCGGCTTGTCGTCGTCCCCCGTCGATGACTACGTGGTGCGGCAGTGGACGGTCGAGGACGGGCTGCCGTATGACCAGGTCAACTGCCTGCTCGCGACAGGGAATGGTTTTCTCTGGATCGGCACCCAGCGGGGCCTGGTCCGCTACGACGGCACGGACATGGTGATTCTGGATCGGGCCGGCGTTCCCGGGATGGACGGGAGTGCCATTACCTCGATGGCGGAGGGACCTGACGGGGCGTTGTGGTTGGGGAGCCTGAATGGCCTGCTGCGGCTGGCGGATGATGGCTCGGTGGAGGTGTGGGATCGGGAGGCAGGGTTCCGCAATCCGGCCATCTTCTCGATCCTGCCGGTGACTGCGGAGGACGTCTGGATTGGGACCGCGGCCGGGCTGGCGCGATGGCGGGACGGGCGGATCGAGATTCCGCCGGCTGGAACGTTGGTCGGGCAATATGCCATTCGCGCCATCGCACCGGCGACGGACGGATGGTACTGGATTGGCACCTCGCTGGGGATTCTGCGGATCGATCCGGCGAAGGCGGTGGAGGATTCATGGGGGGCGACCCCCGTCATCAAGGGCGGCGGCTGGGCCTTCGCCCGACGGGAGACGGGAGAGTACTGGGTCGTCGGCGGGCTTTTCACGCATGAAGCGAGGGGCCATCTCCTGACGACCCGGGGGGACACCGTCGCGGTGATTTCGGACGGGATGATCGGCAACGGAGGACGATCGATCTTCGGCGTGGCTGTGGGAGGCGAGTCGTGGATTTCGGGGGGGCCCGGGCACCTGCTTCGCATCGATTCGGAAGGAACGTCTGGCCGGATGCCCGTGCCGGCACTTGGCACGGACTTTGCGATCTGCGCGGCCTGTGACCACGAGGGGAACGTCTGGTTGGGCACTGAGAACTCCGGACTGTTGCAGCTCCGGCCGCGGGTCGCCCGGGAAACAGGACCCGCGCACGACTTGCGAACCGTCCTGGAGACCGGGGATGGCCGCGTCTGGGTGGCCGGTCCCCGGGGCCTTTGGTTTCGCGAGGGCGACCGTCCGGAGGCATGGGTCGAGGTCCGGGCTGAACCGGCGCTCAATGTCCGTGCCCTGGCGGAGGACGCATCCGGGCGGCTTTGGATCGGGTTGCACAACGGACTGGCACTGTGGGAAGGCGGGACCCTGCGGCGTTTCCGGATCGGCGGGGATCCCAACCGGAACAAGGTTAATGGCATCGTGACCTCCGACACCGGGCTGTGGGTGTCCACCATTCGCGGCGTGCATGGCATTCCCTTCGAGGCGATGCCCGCAGCGGACGGCGGGGCCGGCGCTGGACCCGATGACGCGGGTGGGGCCGTGGTGGTGCTGGAACCAGGCGTGTCGATGGTGACCACCGAGGTGGAGGCGCAGCAGGATATCAGTGCCGTGTGCCTGGGCGCGCAGGGTGAACTTTGGATCGGAACCCGGGGCCTGGGAATGTTCGAGTGGTCACCGGACGAAGGGCTTCGTGCCTGGACCCATGAGGCGGGCATTCCCGGTTCTGCCATCCGCTCCTTGCGACTGGACCGGGATGAACGCCTCTGGGTGGCGACGGAGGCCGGCGTGGCGGTGATCAGGCGGGATGGAGGGCGGGATGCGATCCGGACGCTGACCCATCGGAACGGGCTGTTGCGGGATGACGTCGTGGAGGTGCTGGATGCCGGGGACGATGGCGTATGGCTGGCCACGCTGCATGGGCTGCAAGTGCTCGAACGCGCCCCGCTGGAATCGTTTCTCGCGGGTGAGATCGGCACGGTGACGCCCCGCTGGATCGATTGTGCCGAGGGGTTGGGGTCGGTCGATTTCACCGGGGAATGGAGCCAGCCGGCGGCGGTACAGTGCCGGGATGGGCGGCTGTTGTTCGCCACGGCCCGGGGCCTTGCCGAGATCGATCCCCGGCGGCTCGACCCGCCACGTCCGCCTGGGTCGGTCCAGGTGGACCGGGTGCGCGCCAATGGCGTGCTGGTGCTGGACCGCATGCGCGGATCGCGCCGCGGCGGCATCGAGTCGATCGATCCCGTGCCGGGAGTCTCAGGGGTGCTTCGCTTCATTCCGGGGAGTGCGCGGGTCCTCGAGTTTCAGTACACCGCACCGACCTTCCACCGCTCCGGGTCCATCGAATTCGAGACCCGGCTGGCCGGCTTGCACGACGAGTGGCACCCGAAAGGAACGATGCGTGAGGCCTACTACGCGAACCTCAAGCCCGGGGCCTACCGGTTCGAGGTTCGCGCCCGGCATCCGGGGACCGATGCCATCACCCATGCCAACCCCATGCCTTTCGTGATCCGGCCGTTCCTCGTCGAGACCGCGGGTTTTCGAGCGGGTGTCGTTGCTGCCGTCGTGCTGGGCCTCGTCGGGGGCATGCGTTGGCGACTGTCGAAGGAGCGTCGCATTCGGACGCTCGAAGCCGAAGCCGCCGCGCTTCGCGAACGGATGCGCATCGGGCGGGACCTGCATGACGGCCTGGGCGGGGACCTCACGTACCTGGCGATGCTGGCGGATGAACTGGCCAACGGCGCCGCCACCCGCCGCGGATCGGTCGAGTCGTTGCCGGAAGCCCTGCGGCGTCCCATCCAACGCCTGCGCGACCTGGTGTCGGCGTCGTCCCCGGGTTCGCTGGCGCTGTCCACTCTGGTCATCCGCCTGGGCGATCGCATGGCGGAACGGGCCCGTGCGGCGGGACTGGAATGCCGACTGCGACTTCCGAAGCGGATTCCGGATCTCCCGGTGGGCGCGAATCCGCGGCAGCACCTCGATCTCATCTTCGAGGAGGCGTTCACCAACGTGCTCAAGCATGCCGGCGCGACCCGGGTCACGTTCGAGGTCGCCGTCGATGACCTGCACGTGGCCTTGCGGTTGGATGACAACGGGAATGGACTGCCGCACCCGGAGGGCCGCGAGGGCGGACACGGGTTGGGCAATCTCCGGGTCCGCGCCGAGTCCATGGGGGGCACTGCGGAGTTTGGGGTTCGCAAGGAAGGAGGGGCCCGTATTCAGGTTGTCCTCCCCATGGAAGGGTTGCGATAGCCCTCCCCGGTTCCCACGCGGAATGGGAGGTCCGGGCAGGATCGAACCTATCGGGCGGGCCCGATGGGTTTGATATTTCTCGAAGCTCCAATTCAGCATGGGAACTGGGGAGGGCGATTAAGATTAAGATTAAGATTAAGAATACGAGTTCGAGGGGAACCCGGGTGCATCTCCATATTGTCGGCGATGTGATCGGTCGAGGGATCCGACGAGGGGACCGTCGGCGTCGGGGTCGGTATCGGCATCGGAATCGAACCGAAACGAACTCCGGCGATGCGCGAAGCTTCCTGGCTCCTGTCGATACCGATTCCGATAGCGACCCCGACGCCAATCCCGTTGCGCCTTCCGACAACTCGCGGATGCCCCCCGGAGTGGGGGACCCGTGGCAAGTCGCTTTCCAAGGTTGGCCCGGCTCTGGTTCAATTCCGCCACCACCCGCGGATCCATGACCCCACCCAACTCCCGCATTGCCCTCATCGAAGACCACGAACCCACGCGCCGGCATTTGGAGGGCGTGATTGCCCTGACGCCCGGGTTGCGCGTGGTCGGTTCCCACGGTTCCGCCCGGCGCGCCCTCGAGTTCCTCAAGTCCGACAAGCCGGACCTGGTCATCCTCGATCTCGGACTTCCCGGGATGGATGGGATGGAATGCCTGACCGCGTTGCGGAAGGAGGATGCCGGCATCCGGGTCCTGATCCTGACCATCGAGGACGGTCCGGAACGGATTTTCGAGGCATTGCGTCGGGGGGCGTCGAGCTACCTCATCAAGCCGCCGACGGCCCGGGGGCTCATCCAGGCGATTCAGGAGACGCTGGACGGCGGCGGGGCGTTTTCGCCCGGGGTTGCCCGGCTGATGCTGGATCACTTCCTGAGGCAGGGCGAGGTGCGCGAGGTGCTCGCCCCGTTGACCCAGCGGGAGCGGCAGGTGTTGGAGTTCGCTGCCGAGGGACTGTTGCCGGAGGAGATCGCGAGAAGCGTCGGCATCAGCGCGCGAACGGTGGGGAACCATTTCCACTCCATGTACCACAAGCTGCATGTGCAGACCCTGGCCCAGGCGGTGGCGGTGTATTACCGCGGAGGGACGGGTTCGCATCTGCCCCGGACCGGCCAGAGGCTGGGATGAGCGTTGGAGAAGTCCGTTGCAGGATCGCGTCGATCGACGCGGTTCAGGACTGCGCAGCGGGACAATTGGCGCGAGATCGCGTCATCCAACGGATGGACGCGGCGACGGGCGATCCGCGAGGATACGACATCCCTCGAACCTCCGGTGCATGCGACCTCTTCCACCCCCCTTGTAGGACGTCCCGCCGCCGCCTGGCGCCGTCCTTCCCTCTCGTTGAAGCTGTGGGTTGCCCTGCTGGCCCTGGGGCTGGCGCCCGGACTTCAGGCGGGTCCCTATCTCCAGCAGTTCTTTCCGCTGTGTAACGGGGACACCCGCGACTTCACCGGCACGCAGGGAAATGTCCGGGTTGCGACCTCGACGGTGAACTATCGGGGCCAGTCGGGCTTTCAGTTGCGAATCACCGCCGGAAGCGGGGCGACCGCGACGGAACAGCGGCGCTATTACCGTGTCGATGGGGACAGGCTGCTCTATCTCGGGGCCCAATTCTATCTGGGTTCGGAATCCTTCGAGGCGACCTTCAATCCGCCGATCGTCTTTCTCAACGAAGGGACGCTGGCCGGCGGAGGGGTCATGGAAGGTTCCACTTCGGCCATCCTGCGCGGGTCGGGGCTGCCGTCGGCGGGATTCGGAGTGCGGGTCGAGTATCGGTACGATGTTCGCGTGTCCGGCTCGCTGCGGGTGCCCGCATGCCTTTACGCGGACAGCCGGTCGGTCGAGGGATCGTTCACCCTGATCGACCCCACCGATCCGGAGGATCCCGAGACCATTGAAATGCCGGAGTTCATCCACCTGGCACCGAATGTTGGTCTGGCCCGAATTCGTGAGTACGGCGTGAACCAGTTCGGAGTCCCCCGCCCGTTGGGTTGGGCGGAACTCACCGGGGGCACCGTCTGTGGCGCACCGGTCTGTTCGGGCGCCTTGCGCGTGACGATCCAGCCTCCCGAGGTGGTGGCAGCGGGCGCTCAATGGCGCCGGACCGGCACGCCGACCTGGCGGAACAGCGGCGACACCGAATCCGGACTGGCCACCGGGGCCGCCCCAATCGAGTTCCGGCCGATCGCGGGTTGGACCACGCCGGCCTCGCAGACGGTGAGCATCGTGACGGGGGAACCTGCGCAGGCGACCGCGACTTACGTGCGCCAGACCGGATCGCTGCGGGTCCAAATCGAGCCTCCCGAGGTGGTGGCGGCCGGCGCGCAGTGGCGGCGTGCAGGGACCAGCCCATGGCGTGCTTCGGGAAGCATCGAAGCCGACGTGCCCACGGGTGCCTACACCGTCGAGTTCCGGGCCGTCCCCGACTGGATCGGGCCGGCGCCCGTGCCGGTGAGCATCGAGCATGGAGTCACCGCGACGGTGGACGTCAGCTATGGGATGCCACCGAGGATCACGCGACCTCCGCTGGCCATCACGGCCACGCAGGGAGGCGAGGCACGGTTTGCCGTCGAGGCGGTCGGGGTTCCGCCGCCGAGTTTCGCCTGGCGCCGCAACGGCACGCCATTGTCCGACGACGGCGTGCGTGTCACGGGCAGCCGCGAACCGACGCTGATTCTCCGGGACCTCGGCCTGGGCGATTCCGGCGCGACGTTCTCGGTGATCCTCGCCAACACCGGCGGTTCGGTCACCAGCGCCCCGGTTGCCTTGACGGTGGTGCCGGGACCTCTCGCGCCGTTGCTGGTGAGCGAACCCGGGGATCAGCGCATCCCCGCGGGCGCCTCCGCCCGACTCGCCGCAACCGTCAACGGCTGGCCGTTGCCATCGTATCAATGGTGGTACTCGGCGACCCCCGAGCCGGCGGAGGCCCGTGTTCTGGGCGACGTCGCGGACAGCGTCTGGGAGATCCCTTCGGTTGGGTCGGAACACGACGGCTGGTACTGGCTGGTGGCGGAGAACAGCGAGGGTTCGGTCACCAGCCGGCTGGCGCGACTGACCGTGGTGCATCCGCCCCGGATCGAAGCCCAGCCCTCGGATCTCACCGTGGTTCAGGGCCAGACCGCACTCTTCGAGGTCGAAGTCGAGGGCACGCCGCCGTTCCAGTACCAGTGGCGGTTCGAGGGAAGCGACCTTGAGGGGCAGACGGAGCCAAGCCTCTCGATCCCCGACGTGATCCCAAGCCGGGCCGGCGGGTACGACTTCCGGGTGGTGAACGAGGCCGGGACGGCGGTGAGCCGGACTGCCCGGCTGGAGGTCATCGTGCCGCCGGCCATCACGCTGCATCCACGGGACCAGACCGTGTGTGCGGGGAACCGGGTGGTCCTCGAGACCGCCGTTTCCGGGACGCCGCCTCCCGCGATTCAATGGCGCAAGGATGGCATCCCGATTCCGGGCGCGACCGGTCCGACCCTGGAATTGCCCGCCACCCAGGCCACCGATGCCGGAGCCTACGATGTCGCGGCAAATAATGCGGGGGGCGAGGCGGTCACGACCGTGGCGCACGTCACGGTCAACCTGCCCCCCAACATTACTCAGCCGCCGGCCGATCAGGCGGCGATTCCCGGATCGACGGTGTCCTTCGGCGTGGGTGTCGCGGGCGGTGGACCCTTCACGTACCAGTGGAGCAAGGATGGCGCCGATCTGCCGGGCGCCACCGGTGGCACTCTGGTTCTGGAGAACGTCGGGAATGCGGCGACCGGGGAGTATGCGGTGCGCGTCTCGAATGGGTGCGGCACGGTCACGAGTGCGGCGTGGTCGCTGCTGGTGGTCGATCGAAGTCTGCGTCTTGTCGGAGGGAGTGCGGGGCCCGGCGAAGAACTCACCGTGACCCTGGAACAGGTCGGTGACGGTTCCGAGGTGCTCGCCAGGGCCAGGCTGGCCTTCGACGACACGCTTCTCGCGGTCCGGGAGATCGAGCGCGGCGCAGGGGCTGGCGACGCCACCCTGACCTGGGATCGGCTGCCCGAGGGCGGGGTGTCCATGGAGGTCCAAATGCCCGGGGGACGGACCTTTGAGCCGGGCGGCAGTGCGTTGGCCATCCTCCATCTGACTGCGGCTGCCGACGTCGCTGGATCCACGGTGATTCCGGTGGTGTTCGGGGCCGGATCCGTCCTCCTCGATGCGGCCGGTTCCGAACTGCCCCTCACCGCGATCGACGGGGCGGTGATCCTCTCCGGCACGGTGGGTCTGGCTCTCAGTCCGGCCAGCGGCCTTTTCGAGCAGGCCGTGACCCTGGTCGTTCCGCCGGGAGGCGTGCCGGCGGGTCAGGCCCTTCGCCTCGCCGTTCACGATCTTGGCGCCGACTCCCGTGGGCGCCCCATCCGGTTGTATCGCCGCAGTGGCGAGACGGGGGGTGGCGTGCCGTTTCTCGATCTGGACGGCCCGCTGGAGGGCGGCACCCGGTTCACGATTCCCGTGCAGTACATCGTCCTCGACCGCGTCACGATTCCGACCCCGCGATTCACGGTGACCCAGGTTGCCGGAACGCCGGTCCCTTCCGTCGCCGGGGAAGCCATCGCGATCGATCCCGCCCACACCCGGTTCGTCGAGGGCACCTTGTATCTCCAGTTCCTGACTCACTCCGGGCGGACCTACCGGGTGCAGTACAAGGACGATCTCGGCGAACCGGAGTGGCGAACCGCCCCCGCGCCGATCGCCGGGACCGGTGGGTGGGTCGTGTGGGCCGACCCTGGGCCTCCCGTCACCGCCAGTTCGCCGGGTCCCGCCCGCTACTATCGCGCGGTCCAGGTCCCATGACCCCCAACCTCGTGAGCGGGGTCACCCGCTCCACCGACTTCGAAGCCACGATCGCCAGGTTCCCGTTCATCTCCGTGCCCTGGTGCATTCGTGAGAGCCCCATCCCCCCATCGAACGCTCCACTCCAACTCTGAACCAGCCCATGACCTCCCATCGCACCTCCACTTCCTGGCGCCGCCTCGCCGTGGCCGGCGCCCTCGCCCCGACGGTCGCCACCGTGGGGTTGGCGGCGGACTTCGGCGCGGGCCCCGGACCCGAGCGTTCCGCCAACCGGGTCAGCCTCAGCGCCCGCTTCCTGTTCAATGTCTCCGCCGAGTTTGCCCACCGCGCGTCCCCTGCCGATCCCGGCCCGGCCATCGACGTGCGAGGCATCGACCGGCTCTACGACAACGGCCACGTGCGGGTGGACGACAGCGGCAACGCCGGCGGCCGCACCTGGAACTGGGCCTACGACGATCCCGCCAGTCTGGACGGCACCGTCCTGCATCTCCACAGCGTGCGGTCGCCTGCCGACGGCCTGACGCAGCGCGAGAAGGACGACCCGCACTACGGATTCGAGATCGCCTACGACCGGGTCCTCACCCGCTTTCCCCTGGGCCGCACGGGGACCGTTCATGCCGGACTGCGTGGCGCCTTCGGCACCGCTTTCCTCGACATCCGCCATCAGGCGACCGTCAGCGGGATGACCACCGGAATCCGTGACAGCTACGACCTGAGCGGACTGCCCCTCATCCCGAATGCGCCGTATCTCGGGGGCGCGCCCGAGCCCGGCGGACCGCTTCCCTTGCTCATTCCCGATGCGCCCTTCGACCGGCAGACCGTCGAGACCCCGGCCACCGCGACGCAACGCCTGCAGATCGACGGCGAACTCTACGGCTTCAAGCTGGGTCCGTTCCTCGAGATCCCCCTGGGGCGAAGCGCATCGTTTCAGATCCAGGGCGGCTTGCTGTCCGTCCTCGCCGACACCGAGTTCACCTTCGGCGAAAGTCTGGGCACCGGAGGCGGAACGACCCTCCGTGCCCGGGCAACCGACTGGTGCTGGGGCGGGTTCGTGGAAGGTCAGTTCGGGGTCGCTCTCACGGATCGCTGGACGGCCTTCGCCGGCGCCGGATGGCAGGGGAGCGGAAGTCAGTCTCTCGCCGCCGGTCCCACCACGGCCCGGCTGGGTCTCGGCAACGTCGTCACCGCGTTTCTGGGGGTCGGCGTTGCGTTCTGAAGCGAGGTCACTGCCCCGGACTCCCAGTGAGAGCGCGGCGTCTCGATGCCGGAAGCGCCTGTGCCATCAACGGCGACTGAA
>JAHCBA010000077.1 GCA_019634625.1 Verrucomicrobiia bacterium | reverse complement strand
TCACGTCCTCGGCGCCCCCACGCCCCCCGACGCCGTCTGGATCCGCTGGCCCGGCGGCCGCGAATCCATCACCCCCATCCCCACGGGCGCCCGGGAAATGGTCGTCCGGGGTCGTTAGCCCCCACCGGATCGAACAACGCCCGCAGCCAGCCGCAATCTGGCAGGTTGCACACCTCCACCCATGCAATCCGCATGGCGTAGAGCCCGGAACGAGGGTCCTCGTGCCAGCGTTTGCGGGATAAGGCCATCCCTTGGTCGTCACATCCCCGCAGCCCCTGATCCCGTAACCCCCTCCATCCCGGGGACAACCGCCACGATCCCCCAGTCAGGCCCGCGCCAACCCTCGCCGCCCTCGCCGCCCTCGGATCCCTGGCACCCTTGATGCAAGGAGAAGGACGGAACACTCAACGTTCTACCTAACTTATGAAATCAACACTTGTCACCCTCGGAACTCTCGCCACCACCGTCGTCCTGTCCACGAGCCTCGCCCTTGCCAACCAGGCGCCCGGCGCGGGAAGACCCGCCCTCACCTTCCAGACGACGGACCACCAGGATACGCAGACCCTCGAAGGCAAACTCGTCACGCTCTTCGATTACCTGTCCGGCAAGGACACTGGCGCCCATGCGGCGTCCGCGCCATCCGCCATTGAATCCCGCGACGCCGCCTCTCAAGACGGGTTGCGGCAAAGCCTGCCGTCCGGCGGCTTCGGGGATCGTGATGCCACCCGGCCCGGAGGACGTCCCCTGCCGCAGGGCATGGCTTCCGCCTGGGCCATTCAACCGCTGGTCCTCGTGACCCACGCAGCCCCGCAGGATGCAGAGCAATCCCACCAGGCCGAAGCCAGGGCCTACATCCTGGTGCATGACCCGCAGAACTACGCCGGTCGCAATGCGGTCTCCCAGGCCCACGGGCTGGTGAGCGGCAGCGGCCTGTACTCCGCAACCTCAGACGCACCCCAGGATCGCCTCCTCGTGCGCGACCGCGAAACCCCCGCGAATCCATTCCAATCCATCGGCCCCAGGCCCGGCATCGGGGATGCCGCCGCATCCGCCAAGTCCGGCGCCAAGGTCAAGGTGACCGGTCGCATCATGGATCGCGATGGACTCCAGGCGATCGTCGTGACCCGGGTGGCCTTGGCGGACAGCTCGGAGAAGGCCCCGGAACCCCAAGCCCAGGAACGTGATCCGCAGTCGGAATCGGATCAGCCGGAGCTGGAACTGCCGGACCTCGACGAGCCTGAGCAGGAATAACGGACCCTGCTCGTTCAGTAAGTCCGCAACCGCCGGCCGGGGAGGATCCTTCCTCCCCGGTCGGTCCGTTTCTATTCGGACCCCACCGGGCCGGCGCCGGCGCCAGACTCCCGCGCTGCCGATTCAGCTCTTGCAGCGGATGGTTCCGCGGATGCTTCCGCTTCCGGCATCACCCAACGAAACCGCTGAACCTCGTCACCAGCCACGACCGATACCGTGACCTCATGCCCCGCACGCACGCTCAACCACTCCAGAAACTGCGCGTACCCGGACGGCCCAGCCCCCCTTTCCCCGTGCGGAATCCCCCCTCCGCCAACCTCGCCAACCGCTCCATCCCCGCCCGCCTCGGAATGGAGGCGTGTGACGAACCGGGCCGGTATCGCGAAGTTCAGGTTCTGCCCTCCCACCTTGCTCCATGCCGACACTCCGACAACCTCGCCAAATCCATCCACCACCGGCCCGCCGCTGTTCCCCGGCGAAAACGCGCACGTCAACTGGTATTGCGGAAAGCCGTCGATCATCCGCACCTGGCTCAACAGTCCATCCGAAATGCTGAAGCTGTACCCGCGGGGTGAGCCGATGGCGTAAAGCCGCGAGGCGATCCGGGGATCGTCCTGCCTCATCGTCAGCGGTGTCCGCGCGGTCGGCCTCACCTCCAGCAGCGCCAGATCGTGCCTCTCGCTGTGCCCCACCACCCCCAGAACCTCCGCCCGAGTCCCGTCCGAGTAAGTTGCCTCGATCTCCCTCACCCCACGCACCACATGCCAGGCCGTCACCACCCGGTCCGGTCGGAAAGCCAGAAACCCCGCCCCCACGAACCGCTCCCCGTTCGCATCCGTCACCCGCAACGCCAGCGTCGACGCCACCACACGGTCGTACACCTCGGGTGGCGACAATTCGGCCCCTCCGCAGGCCGCACCAGCCACCAGCGTCAATGCCATCGCACCCCGCATCCCCCGCGTCCGCCAGGAATTCTGCATGTCCATCGGGTCCATCGGCCGCTCCCGCCCAAACCTGTAACGGAGCGCTTGCCCGGGTGGGCGATGAGGGACTCGAACCCCCGACCGTCTCCGTGTAAAGGAGCTGCGCTAGCCACTGCGCCAATCGCCCCACCCAGCGCACCCAAGAAAGCCGCGCCAGCCCCCCGATGGCAATCGCAAAGGCATCCATCCAATAATGGGCCCGGCACACTGATATTGACTGAATCCAAACAATGAGACCGGCATTTTAATGTTGATGTTGACGACCTGCAACAACGTCATCTCCAGCGGCCTCCGATCGGATTTCGGAGGCGGGCTTCGTCCGGGGGGGCACCGGACAGAAGCGCAGTGTCAGCAATTTAGAGCCTGACGAATTGCACTAGCGGATGGAGCAGGAAACGAAGGTTGAAGGGAGGCCCGGTCAGGTTGGGGCATGGAGTCGCGGAGTTGGAACTCTTGCGCCGGCACCCCGGACACGTGTTTGCGAGCACCCATCAGGTGACTATCGATCAAGGGAAACCGTATCCGGTCATCCGAAAGCCCATTCCCCTCATGCCCGCTCAGAATTCGGGCATCCCGTTGCACCGCCCCGCACGCCCCACCATTCCTTGCCTCTTCCCAAGCCATCCGTCGATCGCACGCCCGCTTCGGATGGCACCGCACTTCCTGCTTCCCGCCCCACCCGCCACCGCAATGCTGGCGCACGCCCTCACTTCCGCTAACCTGCCCGTCACGTTCGCCTGAAGACCCATGCGCATTGTCCAACTGACCCCGGGAGCCGGCGGCATGTACTGCGGAAACTGCCTCCGAGACAACGCCATCGTCGCCGCCCTTCGCCGCCACGGCCATGATGTGACCATGCTCCCGCTTTACCTTCCCCTGACCACTGACGAACCCGACCAGAGCGCCGGTTCCCCCGTCTTCTTCGGTGGGATCAACGTCTATCTAGAACAGCGCATTCCCTTCGCCCGCCGTCTTCCTAAGTGGCTCCATCGCCTCCTGGATTCCCCCCGGCTCCTCCGCTGGGTCGGCACCGCCGCCGCCCAAACCCACCCTTCCAAGGTGGGCGCACTGACGGTCTCGATGCTGCGCGGGGAGGAGGGCCGCCAGGCAAGCGAGGTTGATGCCCTCGTCGAATGGCTTTTCCAACACCAACCGCACCCCGATGTCATCAGCTTCTCCAATGCCCTCCTAATCGGGCCCGCACGCCGCCTCAAATCCCAACTGGGCTCCGTTATCGCCGTCACCCTTCAGGGCGAGGACTGCTTCCTCGATGCCCTGGCCGAACCGCACCGAACGGACGCTTGGAAGATCCTCGCCGAACGCCTCGCCGAAGTGGATCTCCTCATCTCCCCAAGCCGCTACTACGCCGATCGCATGGCCGAACGACTCGGCCTCGCCGCCGAATCCATCCAGGTCGTGCCCAACGGCATCAACCTCGCCGGCTGGCGCGTCCCCGACGCCCAGCCAGTTCAGCCCGTCCTCGGCTTCTTCGCCCGCCTCTGCGCCGAAAAAGGACTCGATCACCTCGTCGACGCCTACTGCCGGATCCGCCAGCGGGGACGCATCCCCAATCTGCGCCTCCATCTCGGCGGCGGACTCGGGCCCTCCGACCAACCATTCGTCCGCGCCCAGCAGCAGCGCCTCGAACGCGAGGGCTGGGCCAGCCAGGTCGAACTCTTCCCCAATCTCGACCACGCCTCGAAACAGGCATTCTTCCGCCGCCTCTCCGTCCTCTCGGTTCCCGCCCACTACGGCGAGGCCTTCGGGCTCTACCTCCTCGAAGCCATGGCCTCCGGCGTCCCCGTCGTCCAGCCCGATACCGCCGCCTTTCCCGAAATCATCGAGCAATCCCAAGCCGGCCTGCTGTCCCGTCCCAACGATCCCGAAGACCTTTCCCTGCGCATCGAGGAAGTCCTCCTCCAACCCGACCTCGCAGCCCGCCTCGGCCGCGCCGGCCGTAACGCCGTAGAAAAACGGTACAACAACGTCGCCGCCGCCCATCGCGTCGCCGATCACTTCGCCGCCGCCCTTGCCACCCGCCGCACCCAGCCCGTCTCCGCCTGATCCCATGGCTTCCACCTTCGTTCTCCGCCGCCGCGTCGAGTTCTCCGAAACCGACCTCGCCGGAATCGTTCACTACTCCAACTTCTTCCGCTACATGGAGGCCGCCGAACACGCCTTCTTCCGCTCCCTCGGCCACTCCGTCGCCGCCCGGCCCGGCGCCCCCCAAGTGGGCTGGCCCCGTGTCCACGCCTCGTGCGACTACCATCAGCCCCTGCGTTTCGAGGAGGAGTTCGAAATTCACCTCGAAGTGGTCGAGAAACGCTCCAAGTCCCTTACCTACGCCTTCCGGTTCCTGCGTCCCGGTGCTGCGCACCCCGACGAACTCGCCTCCGGCCGCCTCACCGTCGTCTGCGTCGCCCATCGCCCGGACGGCTCCATGAAGGCAGTTCCCATCCCGCCCGAAATCGCCAACCGAATCCACGTCGCGCCCTCGCCCGATCCCGAATCCCACCCCTCGTGAACCGCCGCATCGGCAGGCCAGACGTCGGGCTCCATCGCGCGCTCGCCGATGGACCTCCCGAGTGCCGGAGGGCGGCGGATTCCTGCTCGTTTTCGAAGGCTTTTTCCTTGCCTCCCTCGGGACGTGAACCGTACCTTCGCGCCCGTCTCCCAACTCCATGAAGACCTCCCTGCTCCGCGCCGCAGCGGCCACCTTCGCCGGATTGGCCGCCTCGCTCGGCGCCCATGCCTTCCCCAACATTGTCTCCGTCATCGAAAGAAACGGGGATACCGATCGCCCCTCGGCCAAGGCGACGGGGATGACTTTCTCCATCGAGAATCCCACCGGCAACGTCCTGATCCCCGACTACACCGTCGGCCCCTTCCTCGACGGGGCCAAGTCGATGACGGATCGGACCCACCAGTACACCCGCACCTCGGACTCCGTTGGCTTCCCCTCCTACCTCATGGGGCATGAGTACATCATGATCGCCAACAACAACCGCGATAATGCCAACTTCGAACTCGAGATCACCCTCGCCAACCCCTCGATCGTTTATCTCCTCATCGATAACCGCCTTGGCGATGGCAGCAATGCCAATCCCCCGACCTTCACCGAACGCATGCAGTGGGTCCCCAACGAGCTCTGGATCCCCATCTCCGTGAACGGAAATAACGCGGGAAACCCTGCCTTCCCGGATACTGTCGGCATCGATGAAAGCGCCGACGGCTCCATCAACCAGTGGTCTTCCGTGTACGCCAAGCTCTTCCCCGCCGGCACCCTGACCCTCCAGGAATACGGTCAGGACGGTCAGAATATGTACGGCGTCGTCGTCGCCTCCATCCCGGAACCCGGTCCCGTGACGCTCCTGCTCCTCGGCGGCGGGCTCTATGCCCTCACCCGCCGTCACCGGCGCTGAGCCTCACTGCCGCACTTCCGGGCGCCCACGCCCGGACGCCCTTCGCACCCCCTTCGGTTCCGGGGCAGGCCAACTGGCCTGCCCCGAACCCTTTCATGACGCTTGATTGTGGCTCTTAGTCCCGCCCGTTGGATCATTCGGGTTCCGCATTTTTGCCCAGCCACAGGCACCACTTAAGTAACCGACCGCAAGACCCGATATCTACGACATGACGCGGTCGTCCCAGAATGCCAGCGCCCCACCCTCCGCCATCGCTCCGAGGTCGGGTACCGGACTCCCGTTTCCCTTTCCACTCCCCTGACGTCCCTTCTTGCAGTCGTTCCCCGAATCTTTTAGCCTCATGTCAACTTTGAACTCTCCCTCCAAAACCTCATCCGAAACGCCCGGCATCCGGGTGCTGCTGACGCTCGGAAACGCGTTGGCCCGTGCCGGGTTGCGGAACTGCCTCTCCGGACAGGACGATATCGTGCTGGTCGGCGAATCCGCCGACATGCGCCAAGCCATGGCCCTGATCGAAGAAGTCCGCCCCACCGTCATCGTCGTCGATGAAACGGCTGTCGTCGAACTCCGCGCCCTCGGCGTCGCCCTTCCCCCATCGGTTGCCAATCAGCCACCCTCACTGGTGCTCCTCGCCGAAAGCGGCAGCCCGGATTTGCTCGACTCCGCCCTCGCCGCCGGAGTCAAGGGCTTCCTGGACCCCGCTACCACCCCCGATGCCCTCCTTACAGCCATCCGCCAGGTCGCCGCAGGGGAACGCTACATGTCCCCGGGCCTCCTCCCCAAGCTGGTCAAACGGGAGGAAGCCTCCTCCGAGGTCGATTCCTCGCCCGAGGATATCCTGACCGACCGGGAACTCGAAGTGTTCCAGCTCACAGGCGAAGGCTTCGAGGCCAAGGAGATCGGCGACCGCCTGGGCATCAGCCCCCGCACCGTCGATGTCCACCGGGCCAATATCCGCCAAAAACTCGGCCTCAACAGCGTCCATGAGCTGATGCGCTTCGCCACCGCCTGGCAGCAGAATCGCGCCCGCGCCGATCGCCTCCAGCGCTTCTGCCGCGAAAAGCGCCCCCTCCTCCTCGTCGAGGATGACGAAGTCGATGTCCTGAGCCTCGAACGCGCCCTCGCCCGACTCCCGGCCGCCTTCCCCATCGAGGTCGCCCGCCATGGAGAAGCCGCCCTCCAGTGGCTCCGCTCCGAAAACCACTCCCTCCCGTTCCTGATCCTCCTCGATATCAATATGCCCCGCATGAACGGGCATGAGTTTCTCGCCGAATTGCGCCGGGACCCGGTGCTGCGCACCCTCCCCGTGGCCGTGCTCACCACCTCACCCCATGAGGCCGATCGGGAACGCCTCTACCAGCTCGGCATCATGGCCTACCTGATCAAACCCACCCGATCCGAGGAGTACGTCGAAATGCTCCGCAGCCTCGCCGAGTTCTGGAGCTTCAATTCTCCACCCCCGTTCCCCCGCCGGGGAACCCCCGCCAGCGACGATTCAGTCGTCACTCACGCAGCCTGATCCCATCCCGGTCGCCAGCCTTCAACCCTGGCAACCTCTTGATCTCCGGCCCTCCTCGGGCCCGCTTCGCCCACGTCGCGACGCCCCTTCCCTTCGGGCGTACGCCCCGGCACTCTTCCCCGCGTCGCAGGGTTTGCACCCCGCCCCACGGCAGGGAAGTATCCCCGGGTCGTTCCCGATGTCCCCCGCCCCACTCCAGACCGCGTGGCCAGCCCCATCCGGCCAACCCCGGCTCGCCCGGCCCGCTCCACGCCAACTCCGGTCACCCCCCCGCCCGGCTCCGCGCCCATGAATGGCCCCGTGGATCATCCCCCCTCCATGGACCAGATCCGCAGCGAACTCATCGAGGGCGCCCCGGATGCCATCTACACCCTCGACGCCCAGGGGCGCATCCTCTCAGCCAATGCCGCCGCCGCCGCAGTCGTCGGCTACCCCCAGGACCAGTTGACCGGCCGCTCCGTCCTCGACGTGATCGCCCCGGAAGACCGCGAACGCACCGCCCGCCGCATCCGCTCCCGATTCACGGCCGGGGACCATGACGAACCCTTCGTCGTGGATATCATCGATCGTTCCGGCCGGCGTCGGACCATGGAGGTCACCTCCCGGCTCATCCATCCGGCCGGGGACTCCCCCCGGCTCGAGGGATTCGCCCGCGACATCACGGACCGCAAACGAGCCGACACCGCCCTCCGCACCCTCGCCGCCATGACGGCCCAAGGCCGGGGCGAGGATTTCTTTCGATCCCTCGTCCGCAGCGTTGCCGAGGCCCTTCGCGTCAGGCACGCCCAGGTCGGCGTCGTCCGTTCCGAATCCACCCACCGGGTCGAACCCCTCGCCATCTGGAACAGCGACGGATTCGCCGAGAACGACGCCTTCGACCTCGCCCTCACGCCCGGAAACGAGATCCTTCGCCAGGACCTCTGCCTCGTTCCCGACAACGTCCGCAGCCGGTTTCCCGACGACCCCTGGCTCGCCCAAATTGGCGCCGAATCGTATCTCGCCCTCCGCCTGACCGGGCCGTCCGATGAACTGCTCGGTCTCCTCGTCCTCGCCCATACAGGCCCCTTCGACCCCAACCCGACCCAGCTGGACATGCTCCGCATCCTGGCCGCCCGCGCCGGCGCGGAAATCGCCCGGCTCCGCGCCACCGAAGCCCTCCGTGCCAGCGAGGAACGCTTCCGCCAGCTCGCCGAACAGGCCCGCGATGTCCTCTGGACCCTAGACCTCCCCTCCCACCGCTTCGCCTACCTCAGCCCGTCCTTCCAGCGGATCACCGGCCTGGACACCGACGCCTTCCTTCCTCACGCCCGTCGTGTCCTGCGACTCATCGACCGTCGCGACCGTCGCCGCGTCCTCGAAACCCTGCGCGAGGCCCGACACGATCCCGCCAACGGCTACGCCATGGAATACCGGATCCCCGGCCCCCATGGCTCCGAACGCTGGATCTTCGACCAGGGCGTCGTCATTCGTGATACCCGGGGCCTCCCCGTCCGCATCAGCGGCGTCGCCCGCGAAATCACCTCCCGCAAACTCGCCGAAATCGCCCTCGCCACCGAACGCAGCCGGTTCCGCGAACTCTTCGAAAACTCCCCCGATGCCATCTTTGTCGAGTCCCTCGAAGGGGTCGTCCTCGACGTCAATCAAGCTGCCTGCAACCTGCACGGCATGCCCCGCGACGCGCTCGTCGGACTCCCCGTCGCCGAACTCGTCCCCCCTCACCTCCGAACCGATGCCCAAAAGGACTTCCAGCGCCTCGCCTCCGGAGAATTGGGCCTTTGCGAGAGCTTCAGCCTGCGCCGCGATGGATCCGCGGTTCCCGTCGAACTCCGCGCCACCCGGGTCGCCCTTCACCACAGCCGGGAAGCCCTCCTCATCCATGTCCGGGATATCAGCGCCCGCCGCCGGACCGAGGAGTTCCTCGCCGGTCAGAACCGAATCCTCGAATGGATCGCCACCGGCCGCCCCGTGGAAGAGGTGCTTGCCGAACTCGTCCGCGTCACCGAGGCCCGTCAACAGGGGGTCCGCTGCTGGATCCTCTGGTTTCCCCTCGGCAGCCCCGGCCAGCCCGCCATCCTCGCCCCCACCTTCCGCCCCGCCGCCCGCTCCCGCCTCCTCGAACTCGCCACCCCCCCAGGCCGAATCGGCCAGCTCCTCGCCGAAGCCCGCGGTAACCCTCTCGTCATCGGCAAGTTTCCCTCCGAGATGGATCCCGACCTCCAGCTCGCCTCCATCGAAGGCGCATCCTGGGAATGCACCGCCATCCTGCCCATCATGGCCCGCAACGCCCAGTTGCTCGGCGCCTTCGTCGGCTTCCTCCCAGCCGGTCTCGAACCGGATGAACCCCTGCTCGATCTTCACCGGCTCGCCGCCTCCCTCGCGGATGTCGCCATCGAACGACACCTCAACGATGCCGCCCTCCGCGAAGGCGCCACCCGCCTCCATCGCGCCAATGCCGCCCTCCTCGAACTCGCCCGCAGCGAACTCGTCGCCCATGGCGACCTCGGCGCCTCCCTCCGCGAAATCACCGAGGCCGCCGCCCGCGGCGTCGGCGTCGCCCGCGTCAATATCTGGCTCTTCGAACAAAACGACACCACCCTCCGCTGCGTCAGCCAGTTCGAGGCACGCGGCTCCGAATCCGACGTCAATCTCGAACTCCGGGTCGCCAACTTCCCCGCCTACTTCGAGTCCGTCACCCGCGACCGCTTCGTCTCCATCTCCGACGTCGAAACCGACCCCCGCACCCGCGAACTCCTCGTCCCTTACCTGCGCCCCCTCGGCATCACCTCCCTCCTCGATGCCGGCATCCGCCTCCGCGGCCGCCTCATCGGAATGATCTGCCTCGAACACCTCGGACCCCGCCGCACCTGGAAAAACGAGGAGGAACTCTTCGCCGGCTCCATCGCCGATATCGTCGCCCTCGCCATCCAGGCCGGCGAACGCCGATGCATCGAGGAAGCCCTCCGCCAAAGCGAGGAAGCCTACCGCTCCGTCGTCGGCGCCCTCGCCGAGGGCGTCATGCTCGTCAATCGCGACGGCTCCTTCGTCACCTTCAACGACAGCGCCGCCGAAATCCTCGGCCTAACCGCCGATTACCTCCGGAATCACCGCCTCACCGACGTCAGTTGGGATACCCTCCGCCTCGACGGTTCCCAGCTCGATCAGGAGGATTACCCCGGTATCACCACCCTCCGCACCGGCGAACTCGTCAACGATGCCGTCATGGGCGTCCGCCGCCCCGATGGACGCCTCGTCTGGATCTCCGTCAATTCCCGCCCCTTCTCCCGCGATGAGTCCGGCCAGGTCTCCAGCGTGGTGGTCTCCTTTGCCGATATCACCCGCCGCCAGGAAGCCGAACGCGCCCTCCGCGAAGGTCACGAACTCCTCCAGGCCGTCAGCGATGTCCAAGCCTCCTTCATCGAGGACCCCGAACCCGCCCGCGCCTTCCGCCATGTCCTCAGCCGCCTCATGCGCATGACCGACAGCCGCCAGGGTGTCATCGCCGAAGTCACCGTCTCCCCTTCCGGCACCCGCGAACTCAATGTCTTCGTCCCCTGCCCGCCCAAACCATCCGATCCCCCGGACACCCCCTCCATCGATGATGGCCTCCGCCAGTTGATCGAAAACGTCCTCGCCACCGCCCGCCCGGTGATCATGACCGCCCCCAATCCTCGCGATCACCTCCTCGGCCTCCCCCTCCGACACGACGAAGAAGTCGTCGGCGTCGTCGGACTCTCCCGCCAGGCCCCGCCGTTCGACCATGCCGTCGCGCGCCGGCTCGAACCCTTGCTCATCACCTGCGCCAATCTCATCGGCGCCATGAGGCTCGACCGCCAGCGGGAACAGGCCGAAGCCCAGATCCGTCAGCTCAATGCCCAACTCGAACAGCGTGTCGAGGAACGCACCGCCGACCTCCGCTCCACCAACGAGGAACTCGCCGAATTCGCCTACGTCGTCACCCACGACCTCAAGGCACCCCTCCGCGGCATCCACCAGCTCTCGGAATGGCTGACCCAGGATCATGCCTCCCGCCTCGACCCCGAGGGACTCCGTCTCCTCGGCCTCCTCCGCGGTCGCGTCAAACACCTCCAGCACATGATCGACGGCCTCCTCGCCTGCGCCAAGGTCGCCCGCACCCCCGAACCCGAATCCCAGGTCTCCACCCTCCAGCTCGTCACCGAAGTCTCCGCCGTCCTCGCTCCCCCGCCCAACGTCGCCATCCAGCCCGCCCCCGACCTCCCCACCCTCACCGGCAACCCCGACCGCCTCTATCAGGTCTTCCAAAACCTCATCGATAACGCCGTCAAATACCTCGACAAACCCCAGGGCGTGATTTCCATCTCCGCAACCCGGCGCCGGAACGCCTGGGAATTCCGCGTCGCCGACAATGGCCCGGGCATCCCGGAACGCTATCAGGAAAAGGTCTTCCAGATCTTCCAGCGCCTCGATCCCTCCGGCCTCGTTCCAGGTACCGGACTCGGCCTCACCCTTGTCAAACGCATCGTGGAAACCCGGGGCGGACGAATCTGGATCGAATCCAAGGACGGCCAGGGCGCTGCCGTCTGCTTCACCTGGCCAGACCGCGCCCGTCGCCGCGTCATCGCCTGATCCGCCCGCCTACCACCGCCCTGGCTCGAAATCCCCCAGCCGGCGCCGGAACGTGAATCGAGCCGGCCCCCCGACCAAAACCTGCCCCGTCCGATCCACATCCCCGCTGATCGCCGAAAACGGCAGCGCCACCACCCAGATCGCCGCCCCCACCGCCGTCGCCGCCAATCCCAACGGCCGAACCACCAACGCATCCGCCGCCACCTCCACCGGATCGCTCCCGTCCCCGCTTCGCAACGGCGTCGTCGCCGTCGTTGACCTGACCTCCCGCCCGGCAGCCGCTTCCGACTCCTGCGCCCATCCCACCGGCAGCGTCCCGATCGCCAGACTCGCACCCACCCCGACACTCATCCACCAGCGCACGCTCATATCGCCTCCTTAAAACCTGGCCCCCCGAATGTCCAAGCAATTCTCGCCCCGCCCCTGGCATTGCCGATTCGGTCCCACGACGGCACTGTGACCTTCCCGCCTCCGTAACCACCGCTCCCACCCCAACGTCCAATTCGCCGTCCCGCACCCCCCTCCCCGTGTCCAACGTCTCCAGGTCATCCCTCCTCCTTGCCCCCACCGCCGCCGCGGTGATCCTTCTCGCCATCGGCCTCGCCACCCATCGCGCCGTCCGCCACACCCTGGCCGCATCCGTCGCCAACGAACTCGAAACAGTCCTCAACGCCAACGTCACCGCCCTCGAAATCTGGATCCATACCCAGGAGCGTACCGCCGCCGTGCTCGCCCGGCACCCCGCCCTCCTCCCGCTCTGTGAACAACTCCTGGCCACCGGCCCCCCGGTCCCCTCCTCGAATGGACCTCCCCGCCCCCCTCCGCCCGCACTCGGCGCCTTCCAGGAAATCCTCGAGCAATCCCTCGGTCCCGCCGGTTTCGGTGCCGCCCAATTGGTGAACCGTGACCTTCAGGTGGTCGCCGCTTCCGGCCGTGGCCGCTCCCGCCCGGGCGCAATCGTCCCCGAAGAACATCTCGCCCGCTTCGAGGAACTCTTCGCCACCGACCAGCCTGTCCTCGTCACACCGTTCAAACTCGCCCCCCCGCGCCGTGGCCCTCCGGACCGGGATACCGGCCGGTTCTTCCGCAGGCCTCCACCCGCCCTGAACAATTCCCCCGTCTTCCACCCTCCCGACGCCAGCCGCTCCCGCCCCTCCTTTGCGAACCGTCCCGAAATCAAGCTGATGCAGATCCTGACCCCGGTGCGCGACCCCGAGGGTCGCACCATCGGCGCCCTCGCCTTCATTCTCCGCCCCGAGGACGAATTCACCCGCGTCCTCTCCGTGGCGCGTCCAGGCGACACCGGCGAAACCTTCGCCTTCGATCCCTCCGGTCTCATCATCTCCCAAAGCCGGTTCGACGACCAACTCCGCCAGCTTGGACTTCTCACCAATGCCCCCGACGCCAACTCCGCCCTCACCCTCGAACTGCGCGATCCCGGCCGTAACCTGACCCTCGCCCGGCCCCCGTTCGATCCACCCGGCCCCGATGCCCCCCTGATGCCGCTCGTCGCCGCGGCCGTCGCCGAAACCAGCGGCGTCACCGTCGTCCCCAGTCCCGATTATCGTGGCGTCCCCGTCGTGGGCGCCTGGCGCTGGTTGCCCGACCGCCGCTTCGGGGTGGTCACCAAGATCGATGCCGCCGAGGCGTTTCAACCCCTCCGTGTCATCGAACGCGTCTTCCTCGTCCTCCTCCTCCTGCTCGCGCTCGCCGCCCTCGGCATCACCATCTTCACCGGCCTCAATGCCCGCTGGCGCCGCCGCTTCCACGAAGCCCAACTCAAAGCCCGCCGCCTCGGCCAGTACACCCTCGACGAAAAGATCGGCGAAGGGTGCATGGGCGTCGTCTATCGCGCCCACCACGCCCTCCTCCGTCGCGACACCGCCGTCAAGCTCCTCCTCCCCCACCGCGCCGATCCCGACCTCATCCGGCAGTTCGAACACGAGGTCCGCCTCACCTGCCAGCTCAGCCATCCCAACACCATCCAGGTGTACGATTACGGCCACACCCCGGACGGCATCTTCTACTACGCCATGGAACTGCTTCACGGCCTCACCTTCCAGGACCTCGTGGAGCGACACGGCCCCCAACCCGAGGAGCGGGTCGTCCATCTCCTCGCCCAGGTCTGCGGCTCCCTCCAGGAAGCCCATCAGGCCGGCCTCATCCACCGCGACATCAAACCCGGCAACCTCTTCCTCTGCCACCGCGGCGGCATCCCCGACACCGTCAAGGTGCTCGACTTCGGCCTCGTCCAGCGACTCCCCCAAGATCCCGCCACCACCCCGCAGAACCGCCCCGGACCCGATACCTCCCGCTTTCTGGGCACCCCCCTTTACCTGGCCCCGGAATCCATCCGCCAACCCGGCTTCGGCGATCCCCGCACCGACCTCTACGCCCTCGGCGCCGTCGGTTACTTCCTGCTCTCCGCCCAACCCCTGTTCGTCTGCTCCTCCATCGACTCCCTCTGGGAACACCAACTCACCACCAACCCCGAACCCATCGCCACCCGCACCCCCCTCCCCGTCAGTCCCGCCATCGCCGCCGCCATCCACGCCTGCCTCCATAAGGACCCCGCCCGCCGCCCCCAATCCGCTGCCGAATTCCTCCAACTCCTTCTGCTCTCGCCGCTGTCCGGTGCCTGGACCCCGGAACGCCAGCGGGCCTGGTGGAACCAGTTCACTCGCGATCTCAGCTCCCCCGCTCCGTCCACCCCGTCCCAGCCCCGGACCCCGCTCCTCTCCGCCACCCTTCGCATCGACTGGGAACAGCGCACCTGATCCCCACCCCCGCCCCCGCCTTCCCCCGCCCGCACCCTCAACCCCTCGGGTGAAACCGGCGGTGCACCTCCCGCAACCGCTCCGACGCCACATGCGTATAGACCTGGGTCGTATTGATGCTGGCGTGCCCGAGCATCTCCTGGATCACCCGCAGATCCGCCCCGTTCTCCAGCAGATGCGTCGCGAAACTGTGACGCAACATGTGCGGTGTCACCGCTCGCATCACCCCCGCCGCCCGCGCCCGAGCCTTGATCCTGCGCCACAGCGCGCTGTGGCTGAACCCGGTGCCGCGCGACGTCAAAAACAACTGCGCCGGTGACCCCGCCCGCACCAATTGCGGTCGGCCGAGTTCCAGGTACCTCCGCAGCGTCTCCAACGCCCTCGGCGCCACGGGCACGATCCGCTCCTTGTTCCCCTTCCCCACCACCGTCACGAAGCCCGCCTCCAGATGGAGCTGCTCGACACGAACGCCCCGCAGTTCCGCCAGGCGCAATCCCGACGCATAGGCCAGCTCCAACACCGCCACGTCACACCAGTCGATCGGCTTGGGCGCACTCGGCGGCTCCAACAGCCGCCCAATCTCCTCGCCCGTCAGCGTCTTCGGCAGACGCTGCCATCGCCGCGGCAATTGCAGATGCTCTGCCGGGTCCGACGGGAGATGCCCCTCCGTCACGGCAAACCGGAAAAACGCCCGCAATGCCGCAATGCGCCCATACAGGGCGTCCGGACCCAGACGCCGCGGCGCCGCGGCCGCCCCGCATGCCACCACCCGCCGCCGTTCCTCCCCCAAAAAGGCGGTCAGATGGCCGATCCCAACCCCGCCCCACGCCGCCACACCTCGCTCCCGCACCCAGCCGCCAAACTGGCGCAGGACCGCCGCGTAAGCCTCCTGCGTCCGGACCGCCCGTCCCCGCTCATGCCGCAGGTACACCAGAAAATCCTCGATCAGCGCCTCCACAATTCAAAGCGGCTCCCCGGTCAGCCTTCGGTACGCCTCCAAATACTTCTCCCGCGTTCGCTCCACAATCTCCGGCGGCAATGCGGGCGCCGGCGGCCGCTTGTCCCAGGACAGTCCCTGCAGGTAGTCCCGCACGTACTGCTTGTCGAAGCTCGGCTGGCTGCGCCCCGGCTGGTACCCGTCCACAGGCCAGAACCGTGACGAATCCGGCGTCAGCACCTCGTCGATCAGGATCAGTTCCCCCTCCCACCAGCCAAACTCGAACTTCGTGTCGGCAATCACGATCCCCCGCTCCCGCGCGTGCTCCCGCGCCATCTGGTAGATCCGCAGACTCAGCGCACGCACCCTCTCGGCCGTCTCCCCTCCCACCAGCTCGACCGCCCGCTCGAACGGGATGTTCTCGTCGTGTCCGCTCTCCGCCTTGGTCGCCGGCGTGAAGATCGGCTCGGGCAACGCTTCCGACTCCTTCAGCCCCGCCGGCAACCCCACCCCACAGATCGCCCCGCTCTGCCGATACTCGCTCCACCCGGAACCCGCGAGGTACCCACGGACCACGCACTCGATCGGCAGCGGGCAGGCCCGCTTCACCACCATGCTCCGGCGCCCCAGCCAATCCGCCCACGGCGCCAGCCTCTCCGGCAGCGGTTCACCCGCCCTCCGCAACCGATGACTTGCAACCACCCCCTCCAGCCGGTCGAACCAGTAGTGGGACAGTTGCGTCAAGACCTCCCCCTTCCCTGGAATCCCGTTCGGCATCACGCAATCGAACGCCGATATCCGATCCGTCGCTACCAGCAACAGCGCGTCCCCAAGATCGAACACCTCCCTGACCTTGCCTCGCTTCACCCGCGGAATCCCGGGCAATTCCACCTCCACCCTCGGCGCGTCGGACATGCCCTCACGCTACCCGCCCGCCCCGCCCCCGGTCCAGCTGCGCATCACTTCGTGCCGATCGTCACGGCAATCTCATCGATTTGATTTGTATTGACTTCTATTTAGCCAGACATTTTAAACATGATCTGTAGAGTTTAAAGTGTCAGATACTTTTTCTTTTTATTGACCCCTCAGACTCCCGCATCATTCTCCTTCCTTCATCGTCACCCATTTCACGCCCACACTTCACAAATCCTTCCTGCCACCACCCACACCACCATTCCTACACACACCGCCATGAGAACCCCCCGCATCACGGCCGACCCCACCCTCCCGGCGACGTATCACTGCATGTCCCGAGTCGCCGGCCGCCTTCCCCTCCTCGACGACTCCGCCAAGCACAAACTCCTCAACATCCTCCACCACCTCGCCCGC
>JAHCBA010000076.1 GCA_019634625.1 Verrucomicrobiia bacterium | reverse complement strand
CCCGCCGACGCCCTCCTAATGCGGACTCGCCGCAAACTGGGTTGCCACCTCGTTCAATCGCCGTGGGTCGGGCTCACCGTCCTGCACCAGAAACCGATACCGGAACGTCGCCTTCTCCCCCGCCTTCAACACCAGGTTCCCCGTTCCAGCCGGCTTGCGCTCAAAATCATGGACCCCGAACGGATTGGCCGCGAACAACCCGTAGTCGCGCACATGCCACCACGTCGGGTGCCGCGGATTCGAGGGGTGATCGAAAATGCTCACCGTGATTGTCGTCCCCCCCACCGGACCCGAATACGCCGTCCAGGCCGCCCGCTTCCCCCAGGTCGCCCCGTCCTTCACGCCGGTGCTCTGCAGGATCCGCCCGTGCGGCTTTCCCGCATAATGCCGGTTCGGCTTCAAGCGCATGCTCTCCGCCAATCGGATCCCCATCGTCCCCTCCTTGGTGTCCCCGAACGTCACCTCCTCGCCCTCCGACGCATGCAGCGTGATCGAGATCTCGAACTGTCTGCCAAGCGGACTCCGCTCCACCCGGAACCGCGTCACGTCGCTCAACAACACCTTCCCCTCGGCCGTCATCCACTTATTCGAAGTCCGAATCTGCCCCCCCTCCGCCCCGGTCGTCAGGTCCAGCAAGTCCTGGAACACGATTCGGCCCCGTGTCGGACCCTCCGCCCAGAAATCCACCCCGTTCACATCCCCGTGCGTGAACCAGAGCGACCGCTGGTGCGGATGGTCCCGATCCTCGTCCTCGACATCCGTCCGCATCGGGAAATGCCGTGTCACCGGCACCCCTCCCGGTCCCAGCAGCGGATAGAAATACGGCTTCGGCGCCCCCTTCACCCGCCACTCGGTCAACAACTCTCCATCGAACCGCACCGAGAACCGGTCGTCGTGCCGGACCACCTCCAACCCCGTGGCGCCCCGCGCCAATCCTGATGTCACCCACCCCGTCAACACCACCAAACCCAACCACCGTCGCCATCGCCGTCTCGAAATCGCGGGGAACATGGACCCGACGCTATCGCCCCCCCACCAATCCCGGCAACCCCGAATGCCCGCCCTTTTCCCCGGGGGTGCATCCCGGAGTTGTGGGTGAGGAGGCAGCGAACCGAAGGGACAAGATCTGCGAGTCCTCAACCCAACGCTCCACACCATTGCAGCCTCGTGGAACTCGGCCCTCCGAAGCGCCGCTTGGCGGAGTTCGCACCGCTCCCCATGACTCCGGGATGCACGGCTTCCCCGTGGGACAGATAATGGGACCGGCAATGATCGTTGACCTGTATCGCTTAATAATGAGCCATCCTTGTTTTACTGTTCTACTACGACTCGATTAGTGGACCGACACTTTTTTGTTTACCTTCACCACGTCCCATCATGGCCCACCACCAAAGGTCCCATCCGTGGTCCCGCCAAAGTACTCTTGTCAGCGACCGGGACCGGCCTAGCGTCCGGCCATGCGATCCTGGGAGGCTCACCCGTTTTCCCTCGCCTTGGTCCTCGCCGCCTTTGGTGCCTGCCCCGGATTGGCCGCCCCGGCTTACCGATTCACCCCGGGCGAAACCAACGCGTTTGAGGTCCACCTCGAAACCACGGTTCAAGAGCAGCGCATGGCCTTGATCGGGATCGTGTACGCCAGCGTCGCCCAGGCAGATGAACAGGGTGCCAGCCTACGCTTCTCGGGCCAGCTTGCCCCCCGTCGGGTACCTGCATCCGGTCAAGCCGCCATGGTAGCACCGCCCATGCACCTTCTCCGCCCTGGCGCTTTTCCCGCCTTCTTTCGCTCGGTCAACATCCACCCGAACCACGAGTTCCTCCTGGACCGGTCCGGTCGCGTCATACGCGAAGCAGGCCACGCGCCGGAGTGGCCTGTCCCCCTCGGCGGGATCGTCAGGGCCTTCATCGAACCGCTGCCCACCGACCTAGGCCACATGTGGGAAAGCACCATGGAGACTTTCATGGACGATCACGGCCCCCCGTTCAGCCCGCGGGAGGGCATGCCCGGTATGGGACCTCCCCAGCCATTCGGGCGTTCTCCCGCCCGGCTATCCGCCGTCTGGGCGACCCGCGGCCGGGTCACCTTCCGCGGCGAGCTTCCGGTCGCGATCCAAGTGGAGACGGCCGCCCGAAGCCGCTTTACCGTAGAGGGTGAACCTCGGATGCAGGTCAACTCCCTCCGCGAGACAACGTTGGATCCCGAACGCGGCCTCCCCCTCCAGATCAAGGAATCCGGCCAGATCGTTATCCGCACGGCACTCCTCATCGAACGCCGCCCCTTCCAAATCGACATCCGGCGCCTCCCGTCCGACGAAGTCGCGGAGGCGCTGCGTGCCATGGGATCCGCCCAGTCCGACCCACCCCAGCCGATTGGCCCCGAGGAACTGGCCGAACTGGTCGCCATGATGCGCTCGCCCGACCCAGGCACCCGAGCAAGCTCAATCGCTAGACTGCACTCGGCGGAAATCGTGCAACCGACCGGGGACCTCGTCGCCGCCGCCATCGAACTGGCCGGCGATCGAGACCTCTCCATGCAGCACCTGGCCGCGCGCCTCCTCGGCAAGTATGGATCCGCCACCGAACTTCCTGTCATGCTCCGCCTCCTCGCCGCCACCCAACCCGGGGTGCGGGGTGACTTGATAGAAGCGCTCCGCCGGCTGCGCGACCCCCGTGCCATCGACATGCTCGCGGACATCGTCGCCCGCGGCAGTCATGAGGCGGACTCTGCGGCGGACGTCCTGGCAAGCTATGGGCCTGACGCGGAAGACGCCGGACTGAAATTGCTCCAGCACGCCCACGCCCACACCCGGCGCCTTGCCGCGATTCTCCTCGGTAGGATCGGAGGCGCCCAATGCCTTAAACCCCTCATGGCCCAAATGCTTGACCAAGACCAGCAGGTCAGTCAGGCCGCGATGGAGTCAATTCGAGCCATCCGCAGTCGCGTCCCCGACCTTCCCGAACCCTCCGAACGGTGATTGCACTCCGATAGCCCGGGAACTCGTCCTGCCTCCGCTATCGCCCCCGCCATTGACTCGACCCCACCGTTCCCTATCGTCCCGCGCCCATGGGCCAACAGTCGCCGCGCGACCGCATCCGTGTCCGCGGCGCGCGTCAGAACAATCTCAAAGGCTTCGACCTCGACCTTCCCGCCCGCCGCCTCATCGTGGTCACCGGCCTCAGTGGCTCGGGCAAGTCCTCGCTCGCCTTCGACACCCTCTACGCCGAGGGACAGCGCCGCTACATCGAAACGTTCTCTCCCTACGCCCGCCAGTTCTTCGACCGGATGGACAAACCCCGTGTGGATGCCATCGAAGGCATCCCGCCCGCCATCGCCCTCGAACAGCGCAACAGCGTCCGTACCACCCGCTCCACCGTCGGCACCCTCACCGAGATCTGCGATCACCTCAAACTCCTTTGGCCCCATCTTGCCCGTCTCCACTGCCGCCAGTGCGCCCAGCCCGTGCTCCGGGAATCCCCCTCCGAAATCTGGAACGTCGCCCGCCGCCTCCCCCATCCTGAATTCCTCGTCTCTTTCCTTCTCCCCCTCTCCCAGAAGCTCACTCTCCCCGAACAACTCGCCCTCGTCGGTCGCCAGGGCTTCCATCGACTCCTCATCGATGGTGAGGTCGTCCGCCTCGATGACGCCCCCACCCGCCTCCTCGCCGCCCCGCCCCCCGCGCTGACCGTCGTCCAGGATCGCCTTCGCCCCGATTCGGCCCGACGGTCCCGCTTCGTCGAGGCCTGTGAACAGGCCTATCACTTCGGCCATGGCAAACTCGCCCTGCTGGCCCAGGACCCGGACAGCCCGTCCCCCGCTCGTTGGACCCTGCGCTTCCCGTTCTCCCGGCATCTCCACTGCGCCGCCTGCGACCTCGATTATCGCGATCCCAGCCCTGCCCTTTTCAGCTTCAATCACCCGATCGGCGCCTGCCCCACCTGCAAGGGATTCGGCCGGATCATCGCCATCGACTACGATCTCGCCATCCCGGATCCGTCCCGAACCCTCGCAGACGGCGCTGTGAAACCCTGGCAGTCCGGCGTCAGTGCCGAGTGCCAAAGGGACCTGGTCCGCGCTGCCCGTTCCGAGGGGGTGCCCCTCACCGTCCCATTCGCAGAACTCTCCCCCGCTCACCAGCGCTGGGTCATCGAAGGCGACCCCGGCCACGGCCCCGACAACCCCTGGCCCCATGCCTGGTATGGCGTGAAGGGCTACTTCCGCTGGCTCGAATCCAAAGCCTACAAAATGCACGTGCGGGTCCTGCTCGCCCGCTATCGGGCCTACCGCCCCTGCCCGGATTGCAACGGCCAACGCTTCCAACCCGATGCCCTCCTCTGGCGCCTCACCTGCCCGGATCCCCCTTCCAGTCCTCCGGGTTCGACCCCGGATTCCTCCCCCTCCTCCCCCGTCTCGACCTCGCTGACGCTGGCCGATTTCTACGCCCTCCCCGCCGAACGGGCCTTGCACCTCATCGATTCGCTCGCCCCAACCCCTCGTGCCCATCCCGCCGACCCCCTCGCCTTCGCCCTCGCCCAGGTCCAGTCCCGCCTCGCCTTTCTCGTTGAGGTCGGTCTCGGCTACCTCACCCTCGACCGACCCACCCGCACCCTCTCGGGCGGTGAAACCCAACGCGTCAACCTGACCACCTGCCTCGGCAGCCAGCTCGTCCACACCCTCTTCGTCCTCGATGAACCCAGCGTCGGTCTCCACCCCCGGGACACCGACCGCCTTACCCGCATCCTCACCCGCCTCCGCGGCCTCGGAAACACGGTCGTCGTCGTCGAACATGAGGAAAGCATCATGCGCGCTGCCGATCACCTCGTGGACCTGGGCCCCGGACACGGCGAAGCCGGCGGCCATCTGGTCGCCCAAGGCCCTTTCGACGCCATCCTCTCCCACCCCGACTCCATCACCGGCGCCTACCTCTCCGGCCGGCGTCGCATCCCTATCCCCGAAAGACGCCCCATCCACGGACTGGAACCCCGCCCCGCTCCAACTCCCAGCCTGCTCGACCCATCCCCGTCCTCAATCACGCCCCCCAATCCCTCACCCCTTCCCCGCCCCGGACGCCGCCGACCCTCTGTGCCCGCCGCCCTCCCGGCCCTCGCTCTTGCCGACGCCCCCGCCCCCTATCCCGCCCATCCCGCCCGCGTCCCGTCGCCAATGCCCGCCCTGCTCCTCACCGGCATCACCCGCCATAATCTCCGCCAACTCGAGGTCGCCATTCCGCTCCAACGCCTGGTCTGCCTCTCGGGCGTCAGCGGCTCCGGCAAGAGCACCCTTGTCGGGGAACTCCTCCGACTCCTCCGCCAAACCCTGGGCAATGCCGCCACCAAAGACGCCCTCGACCCCCGCGAAGCCGAACATGAACCGCCCGGCGATCGCCCGACAGGTCAGGACGATGACCCGGATCTCGAGGAAATCGCCGCCGCAGCCACCGGCGCCCGACTCGCCGGAACCCGCCATCTCGGGGCAGTCGCCCTCGTCGATCAATCCCCCATCGGCCGCACCCCGCGCTCCAATCCCGCCGTCTATTGCGGCGCCTTCGAACCGATCCGCGAACTCTTTGCCCGCTCTGCGGCCGCCCGCGAAGCCGGCCTCGGCGCCAGTGCATTCAGCTTCAATTCCCGCCTCGGACAGTGCGAACAATGCCGCGGCGCCGGCTTCGAGCGTATCGAAATGCAGTTCCTCAGCGATGTGTTCATCCGCTGCCCGGCCTGCGAAGGACGCCGTTACCGGCCCCATATCCTCGACATTTGCATCCACCCTCCCGCCCACGATCCTCTCTCCATTGCCGACCTCCTCGACCGTACCGTGGACGACGCCACCGCCATCCTCGAACCGTGGGATGCCACGCACGCCCGGTATGCCACCGAACGGCTCCGCCTCGTTCGGCAAGTCGGCCTCGGGTATCTCCGCCTCGGCCAGCCGATCAACACCCTGTCCGGCGGCGAAAGCCAGCGCCTCAAACTCGCCGGACACCTCGCGGAATCCCTCCCCGGGGTCCAATCGACCCTCTTCATCTTCGATGAACCCACCACCGGACTCCATTTCGAGGATATTCGCATCCTCCTCGACGCCTTCCAAAGCCTGGTGGCGGCCGGCCATTCCGTGCTGATCGTCGAACACAACCTCGAAGTGCTGAAATGCGCGGACTGGCTCATTGATCTCGGGCCCGAGGGAGGCAGCGGCGGCGGCCGAATCGTCGCCGCCGGCACCCCCGAACACGTCGCCCACTGCCCCGAAAGCCACACCGGGCAATCCCTACGCGCCATCCTCCCGGCACTCTGACCGGCGGCAACGCCACCTTCCCGTTACGCCGACGCCCCGCGATTAGGCGTCCCCCTCCAAGTCAATTGTATTTAGCCTGTCGAACTATATTGGGTCATGGTCAATAGTACAAAGTCTGTCTCATTATATTTCTGGGACCTTCACCTCCCCCCGCTCCCCATGAAATTGGCACTGGCTGCCTTCCCAGCCGCCCTCCTACCTTCCTCCCATGTCTGAATTCGCAGCCTACGTGCATCACGGCGCCGCCCGCGTCACTCCCGCCCTCCTTCACCGCATCGTCCGCCAACTCCCGGCCTGGAAGCTCGAATTCACCCAGATCGCCGCCCCCCAGTTCCCTCACCTGGTCGATCAACTCGAATTCCTTGCCGACGCGGTCGAGGACTTCGCCGAGGGTGCCTACAGGGACCTCCCCTTGTACGCCGCCGCTCAGGCAGTCTTTGCCCTCACCTACGCTCACAAGAAGATCGATATCATCCCCGACCTGATCCCCGACACCGGTCGTGCCGACGATTCGAGCGTGGTCCGCGCCGTCCTTATCCAGAATGAGGCCGCCTTTGGCGCCTACGCCGAATGGAGCGGCATCGACTGGGCTCGCATCACCGTGAAACCCTGAGCTTTCCCACGGAGCGCCCCCCGCGCTCCGCTCCCATGCCTCCCCGCCCCCGAGCCGGCCGCGCCAGCATCCCCCGGAAGACGGTGTACCGGCTTTCGGTCTATTTCCGCTGCCTCCAGCGCCTCCGCAACAACGGCATTCAAACCGTCTCCAGCGTCGCCCTCTCCCGCGCTGCCGGCGTCAAACCCACCCAACTCCGCAAGGACCTCGCCCACTTCGGCCAGTTCGGCACCCGCGGCCTCGGCTACGATGTCTCGCAGCTCGCCCGGATGATCTCCGACGTCCTCGGCAACCAATCCCTCCAGCCGGTCCTCCTCGTCGGCGCCGGCAAACTCGGCTCCGCCCTCCTCTCCTACGGCGGCTTCGCCCAGGAAGGCTTCGCCATCGTGGCCGCTTTCGACAGCGATCCCGCCCGCCACAATCCCCGCGCCCCCATCCCCATCCTTCCCCCCTCCAGGATCCTCGACACCATCCACCAGCACGGCGTCCGCATGGCCATTCTTTGCGTCCCGGCCGCCGTCGCCCAGGAGGTCGCCAACCATCTGTTCCAGGCCGGCATCACCGGCATCCTCAACTTCGCCCCCCTGGTCCTTCACACCCCGGACGAGGTGATCGTCAACAATGTCAACCTCGCCATCGAACTCGAGAACCTCAGCTTCTTCATTCAAACCTGACCGAAATTGACATTGCGCCCCCAGCCCCTGCTGCCGACACTGCCCACCCGCCGTCGCGGAGAGGTGGCTGAGCGGTTTAAGGCACACGCCTGGAAAGCGTGCATGGGCTTATACCCCATCGGGGGTTCGAATCCCCCCCTCTCCGCCATTCCCCTGCCTTCCGCCTTCCCCATGGACCCCACACCTCCCGGCGGCGAAGATCGCGTCGCTCCATGCCCACGTGTCCGCCCCATTTCATCCGCTGGCTGCTCCTCTCCCTCGCCTTGCTTGCCGTCGGTGCCGCCGCCCCTGCCGCCCCGGCGGAACGCGCGGCGGATCTCCTTCGTCCGCTGGGCCCTTGGGCCCCGATCGCCTTCGTCACTCTCTATACCGTCCTCTGTGTCGCCTGCCTCCCCGGTGCCTTCCTCACCGTCGCCGGCGGTGCCCTCTTCGGTCTCACCTGGGGATTCGCGTATTCCTGGCTCGGCGCCCAGCTCGGCGCCTCAGCCGCCTTCTTCGTCGGACGTCACCTCGCCCGCGATCGGGTCGCCCGCCGCCTCGCGCAACATCCGATGCTGGCCGCGATCGAACACGCGGTGACCGTGGAAGGATGGCGCATCGTGGGGCTCCTCCGCCTGGCGCCCGGCTCGCCCTTCTTCCTCCTCAACTACCTCTTCAGCCTCACCCGGGTCCGGTACCTCGACTACCTCTGGGCCACCGCCCTCGCCAGCATCCCGGGTACCCTCCTCTTCGTGTACCTCGGTTCCCTCGGCCACCTCGCCCTGCATGGGCGTCTCCGCACCCCCTGGGAATGGGGCCTTTACGCCGTGGGTCTCGCGGCCCTCGTCCTGGGCTCGGTCCTGATCGCCCGCCGCGCCCGCCGACGCCTTCAGGAACGCGTCCGTGTCGATCCGTCCACCGTCTCCTGACCCCGGCCCCGCAGCCCTTCCAGCAGCGGACCGAGCACCTCCCATACGTTCTCCGCCATCCGCTCGTGGCCTTCCGGCGTCGGGTGGATCAAGTCCGGCAGGTTCATCTCCGGCCTCCCCCCAACCCCCTCAAGCAGGTGCGGAATCAATGCCACATGCTTCTCCCGGGCCACCCACGGGTACACATCCCGAAACGTCCGCGTGTAGTCCTCCCCCATGTTCGGGGGCATCTGCATCCCGGCCACCACAATCCGAACCCCGGGCTGCCGCATTCGAACGGTTTCGATCATCGCCACCAGATTCGACCGGGTCGCCGCCGGCGCCAAACCGCGCAATCCGTCGTTCCCCCCCAGCGCAATCACCAGCACCTCCATCGGCCGCCGCAATAACCACCCCACCCGCCGCAATCCGCCCGCCGTCGTGTCCCCGCTCACTCCGGCATTCACCACCTCAAATCCCAACCCCGCCGCCGCGATCCGCCTCTGCAGGAGCGCCGGAAAGGCCTGCTCCGGCTCCACGCCGTATCCCGCCGCCAGACTGTCCCCCAGGATCACCAGCGTCCCCTTCACCGGCGTGTCCCCCCACACCGGGCCCACTCCCACCCCACCCAGCCAGCCCATCATCAACAAAACCGGAAGCGCGCGCATCACCCCCCGACCATGAACGCCCGCCCCGGCCCCGCAATGCCCAACCCTCAGCCGTATCCATGCCGTAGGGAGGTACGCGATGGCGCCGCAGAGTTTCAGGCAGGACGAGTGGCGAGCGAGGCGCGTCCCGGAACGGAGATACGCAACGAGCAGACAACGAAGCGCTTGCCCGGAAAGCTCAAGCCACCGCGCCCGACCTGGCTGCATGGCTGCGGCTCAGAACGCCACCACTCCCAGGTCCCGGAATGCATTTAGCAGGAACTGGCAGGCGATCGCCGCCAGCAGCAGCCCCATCAACCGCTCCACCAAACGCAGCCCGATCGGCCCCAGCCACCTCGCACCCCGGGCGCCCAGTTCGAAAATGACCAGGGACACCGCACACACCGCCACGATCACCACGGGCAACGCCAGCAGCTTCGCCGCGGTGTCCGCCTTGTTGTGCAGCAGCACCGCCGTCGAGATCGCCCCCGGCCCCGCCAGCAACGGCACCGCCAGCGGCGAAATCGCAATATCCTCCTTGTCCAGTCCCTCCTTCGTCTCCTCCCGCGTCTCCTTCACCCTCGACCGCTGCGCACGAAGCATGTCCAAGGCCACCAGCAGCAGTACGATGCTCGCCGCCATCTGAAATGCCGGCATCGTGATCCCCAGCAACTGAAACACCCGCCTCCCCAGAAACGCGAAGACCAGCAATACCCCGGCCGCAATCCCACACGCCAAACGCGCCGTCCGCACCCGCTTCGCCACCGTGTCCTCCGGCGTCATCGCCAGAAACACCGGCACCGTCGCGATCGGATCGATGATCACGAACAGCGAACTGAACGCCAGCAGCACATATTCGGTCAGGCTCATCCCGGTTTCCGCCGCTCCAATCCCGCGTCACACCCCCCCCCCTCGTACCGCCGGGCCAGTTCCTCGGGCGGCACCCCGCGCCGATAATCCCACGACACCCGCCCCATCAGCCAGTACGTCCGCAACACCCCCCTCCCGGTGAACCGCCGCGCCGATGTGCTCACCCCTGCCCCCGCCAACGCAAGCCGTCCCACCCGCCGAAGGCGCCGGCATAACTCGATCTCCTCCATCAGCGGCTGCTCCGGCACCCCTCCCACCGCCTCCAGTACAGAGCGCCGCACAAACATCCCCTGATCCCCCAGTATCCGCCCCCCCCACCACAAGCGCAGCCCGCAGCGAACCCTCGATCCCCGCATCAACCAGGGCGCATCCCGGAACCGCTTCCAAAATCCCCCACCCACCACCAGCGGATCCCGCAGGCACCGCACCATCGCCCGCCCCGCCCCCGGCCCCAGCCACGTGTCCGCATGCACCAGCACCACCGCGTCCCCCGTCGCCGCCGCCGCCCCCAACCGCATTTGCTGTCCCCGCCCCTTCGCCCCCTTCAACACCCGGCACCCCAGCCGCAACGCCAGTTCGCATGTGCCATCCGTGCTTCCCCCGTCCGACACCAGCACTTCGCAGATCTCCGGAATCGCCCGCAAATGCGCCACCGTCGCCTCCAGGTTCGCCGCCTCGTTCCACGTCGGTATCACCGCGCTGATCCGACGCACCGGCGCCCCCCGCGTCACCCGCCGACGCAACCGCTGCTCCCTCCACCACAGCACCGCCCCCACCCCCGCCCAGCCCAGATGGATCGTCAAGGTCAGCATCGCCCCGGCCACCGCCGTCGCCGGCGCCACCCCGTACTGGCCCAGCAACACCATCGACGCCCCCTCCCGCAACCCCGTCCCCGCCACCGTCACCGGCAGGGAGGCCACCATGGTCACCACATGAAACATCCAGAAGAGGCGCATCCACGGAACCGGCTCCGGCGACACCGCCTGCAGACACAAGGCCTGCGTCAGGTTGAACATCACCACCGTCAGCACCGCGCACAGCAGCGCATGACCCGACCGCCGCCCCGATCCCAACAGTCTCCGTCCCGACTCCCCCAGAGCCCGGAACGCCCGTCCCAAGAAGGACTCGGGCCGAACCCGCAGCCACACCGCCAATCCCACGGCCACCGCCATCGCCCCGAGTCCCCCGCCCCACACCCACCTCGCAGGCATCCGCCATTCCCAGTCCCCCACGAAATCGAACGCCCCCACCGCCAGACCCAACATCACCGCCAACCCCGCGAAGATCACCCCCCCCGCCGTGGCCACCAACCGATCGAGCACCGACGCCGCCCACACATCCGCCGCCGGCACCCCGAACCAGCGTGCGTACAACGCCGTCTTCGGAATGTCCCCGCTCGATGGTCCCCCCAGCACGGTGTTGAAGAACTGGCTGATGAACACCATCCGCACCGAGGCGGCCCCATGCACCACCGCCTCATGATTCAACCGCAACATCAAGTGCCAGCGGATCGCCGCCCCCAGCATCCCCAAACCGAAGACCCCCGCCGCCGCCGCGTACCATCCCGGCCGCAATCCCTGGAACGTCTCCCGCAGTTGACCCATCTCCAACCGCCCCAACACCCATCCCAGCACCAGCGCCGAACCTCCCACCGCCGCCAGCCGGATGCCCCAACGCCAGCGGCGCGACCCGCGCCACCCACGCATTCGCCCGGTCGCTCCCACCGCCGCCCCATCGCCCCGGCCCCGCGTCTTCAAGCCCTCCATGCCCTCCCGATCCTTTGCGTCACTCCTTCGCCCCCGCCTCCCCGGTCAGCCCGGCCATGAACTCGATCAGATCCCGCATCTCCCGCAACGTCAGCATCTCCGTCAGCCCCTCCGGCATCCCTGACAACCCCTTCCAGCGCCCGGTAATCTCCGCCTTCTGCAAGGTCACCCTGCCCTCCTCCAGCGTGTTCAGGATCAAGGTCTGGTCCGTCTCGCCCTGAACGGTCCCCGCGAATTCCCGGCCGTCGCGCGTCTCCACCATCACGTTCTCGTACCCCTCCGCCACCACGGCGTTCGGATCGGTTATCGATTGCAACAGGTACTCCCGCGTCTTGCTCGCCCCCAGGCCCATCAGATCCGGCCCCACCACCCCGCCATCCCCCCCAGCCCGATGACATCGCACGCACTGCACCTCCGCCTTCTCGTAAAACACCCGCCGTCCCGCCCCCGCGTCGCCGCCATGCAGAACCAACGGCGCCCATCCCTCCAGCCGCGCCTCCCACCGGCTCAACGCCTCCCTCACCGCCGCGCCGTCCCGGCTCCGCCCCGCCTCGATCGCATCCAGGATCAGCTCCCGCTCCAGTTCACCCGCCGCCCCGCGGTTCAACCACTCCACCAGCAAGGACTCCGCCGCCGCACCCCTTACCCCGGCCAGACTCCCAAACGCCGCCTGCCGTTCCCGCAACGTCCCCCGCACCAGTATCTCGCGGATCGGCACCAGCGGATCCCCCAGCCCCAACCGCGCCTGCCACCGCAACGCCTCCGCCCGCACCGCCTCGTTCCCATCCTCCAGCAGCAACGGCATCAGACCCGTCAGCGACTCGTCCCGCCATTCCCCCAGCACCCGTAACGCCGCCAGCCGCGCTCCCACCCCGACCCCGACATCCCCCGCCAACCGCGCCAGGCGCCCCTCCCACCCCCGCAGTCCCAACCGCCCGGACGCCCCAATGGCCTCCGACTGCACCCCCTCCGGCCCCGCCGTCAACAACGCCTCAAACCGTTCCTCCAAGGCCCTCCGCGCCATCTCCCGCGCCGCATCCGCGTCCCGCCAGGCCGCCGGCCGCCACAACCCGGTCACCGGATCCCGCCCGGACGGCGCATCAAACGCCCCGAGATGCCGCAGCGCCTCCACCCGCGTCCGCTCGACCGCCGTTCCCCGGGCCGCATGCCCCGCCAGGGCCCGGGCCTGCTCCCACCCGCCCACCCGCAGGGCCGCCCCCAGCACCCGCCTTTCCAGCGCCTCCTCCATCACCTCCTTCCCCAGCAATCCGGCCAGCGCCGGCAACGCCCCTTCCACCGGCAGATCATGGATCGCCCGCGCCGCCTCCAGCACCACCGACGCCTCACCGTCGGCCACAAACGCCGCCAAACCCGGACTCGCCAGACGCCGCAACGCCACCACCGCCGCCCGCCGCACCGCCACCGAGGCGTCCTGTGCCAGCGCCGCCAACTCGTCCTCCCCAAGGATCCCCGCCAACGCCGTCGCCCCCGCATGTCGCAGATACGCGTCCGCATCCCCATTGGCCCTCAGCATCGTCAACACCCCCGGTCCCGCCTCCACCCGCCCCATCCGCCCCAGCGCCAGGGCCGCGAAAAACCGGGGCCGCGCCTCCGGATCCCCCAGAAGTGACTCCAACGCCGCCCCTGCCGCCCGATGCCGCGCCTCCCCCAGCATCTTCGCCGCCTGCGCCCGCACCTCCGCTTCCCCGTCGCCCAACAGCGGCATCAACACCGCCAGCACCCCGGGCTGCCTCCGCCCCACCTGGCCCAGACCCCATATCCCATGCAACCTCGCCCACCCCCCACCCGCCCGCTCCGCAGCCGCCCGCAACGCCCCCACCTCGCCACGGTCCGCCAACGCGAATTGCGCCCGCTGCCGCACCCGAAGATCCGCATGCCCCAGCAGCCCGAGCAACTCCACCGAACCCCGCCCCCGCAGTTCCGCCCCCAACCAGCGCCGCGTGTCCAACACCTCCGGTCGTCCCACCACCTCCGGGTCATAAGCCCGGTAAATCCGCCCCTTCCCCGTCGTGCCCCAACCCTCCACCCAGTCCGACCAGTACAAACCACCGTCCGGACCCAGTTCGACATCCGTCGGCAATGCATTCCAGATGATCTGCTCGGCGTCGGTCAGTGCGTACCCAGCTCCCTTCGGCCGCACCCCGATGCTCCAGATCCCGCTCGGCCCCCCCCGGAAATCCACCATGAAAAAGCGCCCGGCCCATCCCTCCGGCAGCCCGGTCCCCGCCCCGTACGTCAGCCCCGACGGCCCCGCCCCGATGTTCGCCAGCGGCGGGATCAGGTAACCCACCCGCTCCGCGTCGCCCGGACGCCACATCCCCTCCGAGTTCCATGGACCGCGCGCGTTCGGCGACTCGATGAACTGCCAGCCGATGTGCCACCCGTAATCCCCGCCCTCCACCACGTACAACCACCGCGCCTGGTCCCCCCCATCCGAATTGTTGTCCCCCGTCCACAGGTTCCCCCACGCATCGAACGCCAGCTCCTGCGGATTGCGCAGCCCCGTCGCGAAGACCTCGAGATTCGCCCCGTCCGGGTCGCAACGAAACACCGCCCCGGTGTCCGGCACGTCGAGCCGCACCCCTTCCCGCGTCATCACGCTCGCCCCACGGTCCCCGATGCTGAAATACAACCGGCCGTCCGGCCCGAAGCACAACCCATGCAGATCGTGCCCGAGAAACCCCACCCGCACCCCGTAGCCGTGGTGCAGACTCGTTCGCTCGTCAGCCACCCCATCACCGTCCGTGTCCCGTAATCTCCAAAGGTGGGGAATGTTCGCGTACCAGACCTCCCCGCCCCGCGCCAGCACCCCGGAGCCGATCCCGTCCACCAGGGTCCGAAACCCGTCCGCAAACACCGTCGAGCCCGTGGCCCGACCGTCCGGACCCCGCGTGATCCGCTTCACCCGGTCGGAATACCGCTCCAGCGACGGCACATTCTCCAGGAAGTACCCTCGCAGCATCCGCTCCCGGTCCTCCACCGTCCGCAACGCCAGATCCGCGTCCAGCAACTCCTCGGACAGTCGCTGCCGCGCTTCCCGGTCCAGTCGCGCCTCCCCTCCCAGCCGCGCCCGATACCCCGCGCTCGGCCAGCCCGACCGTCCCCGGATGTCCAGCACCCCGCCTCCGTGCCGGAATGTCTCGGCCACGTAAATCCGCTCATCCTCATCGAAGGCGAACGCCACCGGGTTGGCCAGGTGAGGCTCGGCCGCCACCAGGTCCACCCGCCAGCCCGCCGGAATCCGAAACCGCCGCATCGCCTCCCGGCCCTCCTCCGACGCCGCCATCACCCGCCCCGCCTCCGCCGCATCCCGCGTTCCCACCTCCGCCCCAGATGCAGCCAGCCACCCCATCCCCAACGCCACCCCGCATACCGCCCACGCACGCTTCAACGACATGGCCGCGCACCTTAAGTTCAGCCCCGCCCCAGGCAAGCCGTCCCTGTCCCCCGGGCCCCCGCCTTAGAGCCTGTCTGAAAACTGGAAGGACCCCTTCCAGTTTTCACACAGGCTCCTACCGTCCCACGTCCACCTCGGCGAGGTAGATCGCCGACTTTCCCTCATGGGAAGCGTAATAGCTCACCCACAACCGCCCCTCGTGCCAGACCAATCCCGGATAGCTTGTGTCGCCCCCGCTTGGCAGACGCAGGAACTCCCGCAATCCCCCCTGCTCAACGTCCACCCACGCCAGCGAGGTCCGCGCCCCGCCGTCATACAACCGCACCCCCGCCACCATTCGCCCGTCCGGTAATCGGATCATTGCTGGACCCCCGATCGCCCGATCCGCCTCACGCCAGCTCCATTCCAGGTACGGCGGTCGGGAACGCCCGATCAACGCCCGCTCCGGTTGCCCGTCCCGACGCAACAGACACACCACCGAATCGTCCGGATCGAAGACCAGTGCATGCTCGTTCGGATACCCCTCCGTCAGCAGCCGGTCCACCCAGGTCCCGAATTCCCGCCCGTCCTCGCTCCGATACAACCGCACAAACCGCTCGTCCCCCGTCCCATAGCCCAGCCCCCAAGCCACCCCCCGGTGCCACGTCACCTTCCAGAGCCAGACATCCTCGTCCCCCACCGGCACACCCTCGCCCCACTTCCGGCCATCCCATGAAAACCACGAAAAACTCCGATGTCGCGTCGGACCGTCCCCCCGCCATGCCGCCGCCCCGCTCAACATCAACTGTCCATCCGGAGTCACGCTCAGTTTCGCATCCCGCAGATCCGCACCGTCCAGCGTCACCCGCGCCGCCGACCCCCAGAGCCGCCCGTCCTCCGAAGTCAACACCCGCAACACCCCGTCCGGCGAGACGTGCCCAGTCCCCTCCCGGAAGGCACACCACCATCGATCGCCCCAGCGGATCAGGTCCGTAAACGCATTGTGCGGCGCCACATCCCAAATCCGCCGCACCTCCAGCAACCGCGCTTCCCCGGATGCGGCGGCCGCTCCCACGGCGGATCCGAACCCTCCCACCACCGCCACCGCCACCATCCCGATCCAAGGTAGCAACCCAACGCAACTCGACGCCGCCCCCCCCTGCCCGTCGGAACACCATTTGCCTCTGACTGCAAGCATCATGGACACCCCGTCACGCTACCGTCTCCCCGCTCGGACACACAAATTCAAATTCAAATTGTCAGTCTCTTTAGATTTGACTCGCACGCCGCCCGATTTACCCTGCCCAAACATCTCATTCACCCGCACCGACTTTCTCACCTCCTCAACTCCTCTCAGCCCCCCACCCCATGAGACTCCCGCGCATCAAGGCCGACCCCACGCTCTCCGCGACCTACCACTGCATGTCCCGTGTCGCCGGCCGCCTCCACCTCCTCGACGATTCCGCCAGGCACAAACTCATCAACATCCTCCACCACCTCGCCCGGTTCTGTGACATCGACGTCATCACCTTCTGCATGATGTCCAACCACTTCCATCTCCTCATCCGCGTCCCTCCCAAACCCCTCCCCGACTCCATCCCGGACGATGTCATCCTCGCCAAACTCGAGGACTTCTACGGCCCCAAGGCCACTCTCCCCACCCTCGCCCGCGCCGCAGTCAACAAGGGCCAACCCATCCCCGACGACATCCGCCAGGCCGTCCTCTCCCGCATCGCCGATCTCTCCGTCTTCCTTCAGGAGTTCAAGCAGCGCTTCTCCCGCTGGTACAACCGCCGTCATGACCGCACCGGCTACCTCTGGGGCGAACGCTTCCGCAGCGTCC